>JAGGVB010000073.1 GCA_021158245.1 bacterium
GATGATCTTAACAGAGAGATAGGTTTGGGCAAGTCGCTTCTTTCGAAACTTGACGAGGAACTTATAAAAAGCAGGAGAGAGATTTCATACACAGGTAAAAAACTTGCTAAAACAAGAGAAGAGTATGACAGGCTGAAAGAAATTGTCAGGGAGCGTATTGTTTCAATGTACAAGAGGGGCAGATGGTCTGACTGGGAACTGTTTTTTTCTTTTTCGTCCATTAATCAGGCAATGGTATGGGTTAAATATCAAAAAATAATAGCTGATAATGATAAAAGAAATCTCAGGCTTCTGAACAGAAAAAGTGCACAAATAGCGAGTCACAGTAAAAAGTTACAAGAGGAATTTACCCGGAAAAAAGAGCTTGCAAAAAAACAGAAAGACGAAACCGCACTACTGATTAAAAAACAGAAGCAAAGAGAAAAACTTTTAAAAAAGGTCAGGCAGGATAAAAAGCTGATCGCAAAAAGGCTGGCACAGAAAAAGTCTGCGTACAAAGGCATTCTCAAACGAATAAAATCAGAAGAGGCGAAACGGAAAACATCACCACTCTCCATTGCAAGTACAGGTTTCGGTGCAAAAAAAGGAATCCTTCCCTGGCCGGTAACGGGCAAAATAGCAGCAAAATACGGGCGGCATCTTCAGCCTGTTTTAAAAACGTGGATAGAAAACATTGGAATTGATATAAAGGGGGCTGAGGGTTCTTATGTCAAAGCTGTGAACAGAGGTGTTGTAAAGTGGGTGACCTGGCAGAGGGGAATGGAAAACCTTGTTCTCCTGTACCATGGAAACGGATATTACACAGTGTACGGACATCTTGAAACAGTTCTTGTTGTAACCGGAGAAACTGTGAATGCAGGTGATATTATAGGATCTATTGGTGATAAGCATAGTCTTGAGGGCCCTGTTCTTCATTTTGAAGTCTGGAAAGGCGCAAATCATTATAATCCTGAAAAATGGTTGACAAAAAGATGAAAAAAATTTCGGTTTACGGGCAGGAAAAAGTAAAAAATCTTCTTATCAGTGCATTTAAAAATGATAAGCTGGCGCATGCATATCTTTTTCTCGGGCGTGACGGTACGGGAAAGGAAGCTGCAGCAATTGCCTTTGCTTTAATGGTGAATTGTGAAAATAATGAGTTCGGAGGATGCGGCAAGTGCAGAGCCTGCACTTCCATTTTGAACCACGAATCTCCTGATTTCACCTTTATTCAGCCTACTCCAAAAAAAAATCAATCAATGAAAGATGTTGTCTACAGAGATATCGTTCGAGAGCGGCTCCTTCTTAAACTGTCAAATCCCTATCATTCCGTAAGGTTTACTCCGGAATTAACCACGCTTCCCATTATATCAGTGGATCAGATAAGGGATTTGAAAAAAGGGGCATTCTTAAAAGTTGCCGGCAACGGAATGCGTGTCTTTATAATTTCCAATGCAGATAAGATGAATGCCAATGCTTCCAACAGCCTGTTGAAACTTCTCGAAGAACCGCCTCCGCGTACAATTCTCATATTAACGAGTTTCGATGAAAGTGCACTTTTGGAAACAGTAGTTTCAAGATGCCAGATAGTGAGGTTTTTACCTCTTGCTGACTCGGAAGTTTGCGATGCTGTTAAAAAAGAAACAGGTGTTGATGAAAAGGATGCCGGGCTTCTCGCAGCAATGGCAGAGGGCAGTGTTACAAGAGGTATTGAACTGGCAGGTTCAGCCTTTGATTCCATGAGAACAGAAGCACTGGACTTTTTTAATATGAGTATAAAAGGGCAGCAGGAATATCTCGGATTAAAAGAATCAGAGCGGTCTATTTTTAAAGATAAAGAGTACGTCAGGGATATTCTGGGATTTTTAATTATCTACTTAAGGGACATGATGTTTATTAAATTAAATTTTCCTGAAAGAGTGATTAATCGCGACAGAATGCAGTCTTTAATTGAAATTGTTAATCAATTTCCTGAATTTAAAATTGAAGATGGAATCGATCATCTTTATCAGGCTATTGATTATATTGGAAAAAATGCGTATCTTCCTCTCATAATTTACTCATTAAGTTCGCACCTTTTTTTGTGTACGAAATAATAAGAGGTTTTTAAAATATGGCAAAAGTGCTGGAAATAGAATTTAAAGGCGGCAGAAAAGAGTTTTTTTCAAACCCTCAGGAATTTCCCTTTATCACAGGAGATCTTGTAATTGTTGATGTTGACAAAGGAGAAGATCTTGGAAGTGTAGTAAATATGGGCAGCCTTGTTGATAAACGCGTGGGAGATATAGAACTCAGGCCTGTAAACCGCAAACCAGGACCAAAGGATGTTGTACAATTTGAGGAGAATCTGGATCTTGAAGAAGAGGCTTTTGTTGACTGCAGGAAACGGATTGAAGAACACGGGCTTTCAATGAAGCTCGTTGATGTTGAATACCAGTTTGACAGGAAAAAAATAACATTTTATTTTACGGCTGATAACCGTGTAGATTTCAGAGAGCTTGTAAGGGATCTTGCAGGCAGGTACAGAACCAGAATTGAACTCCGTCAGATTGGCGTAAGAGATGAAGCTAAACGTATCGGAGGAATCGGAGTTTGCGGCAAACCGCTGTGCTGCTCAATGTTTTTACGCAGTTTTGAACCTGTTATTACCCAATGTGCAAAAGATCAGAATCTTGCGCTTAATCCGACAAAACTTTCAGGAGCATGCGGCAGGCTTATGTGCTGCCTCAGATACGAGCGGGATTTTTACCTTGAGGTCCTTCAGCGATATCCTGAAATAGGTTCAAAGATTAAAACGCCCAAGGGTACGGGTGTTTTGGAAAAGATAGATGTTATTAATGAAAATGCAGTAATCCGTTACGAAAGCGGGGAAGAGAGCATACTCTGTTTCGATGATTTTAATGAAATGCTTGAAAAGAATAAAAAAGAAACAATCGGTAAAAAGATCTGGAATAAAAAGAAAAAGAATAAAGATAGAATAAATGACAATGTACAGGATTAAAAATGGCAGGCAAAGAATTTAAACGCATACTTGTAACAAGTGCTCTCCCCTATGCAAACGGCCCTCTGCATCTCGGGCATATTGCCGGAGCATACCTACCGGCTGATATTTATGTAAGATATCAGAAGTTAAAGAACAGGGAGGTTGTATATATCTGCGGTTCAGATGAACATGGAGTACCAATTACTGTGACAGCTGATAAAGAGGGCATATCTCCTCAGGATGTTGTTGACAGATATCATTCAATGAATAAAGAGGGTTTTGAAAATCTTGGGATAGATTTTGACCACTATTCAAGAACGTCCCTTCCTATTCACCATAAAACCGCACGGGAATTTTTTACTCTGCTTGACGAAAAAAAAGATTTTGTAATCAAGACGGAGAAACAGTTTTACAGCGAAAAATCAAAGCGTTTTCTGCCTGACAGGTATGTTGAAGGAACATGCCCGTTTTGCGGATATGACGGGGCAAGAGGCGATCAATGCGATAAGTGCGGCAAGTGGCTTGAGCCTTCGCAGCTTATAGAACCAAGGTCAAAGATTGACGGATCAATCCCTGTACTGAAAGAGACAAAGCACTGGTATCTTCCTATGGGACGGTTTGCAGATACCTGGAAGAAATGGTTCGAGACAAAAAAATGGAAAGAAAATGTATACAACTACTGTATGGGCTGGTACAGGGAAGGCTTAACTGACAGGCCTATTACAAGAGACCTTCACTGGGGAGTAAAGGTTCCTCTTAAAGAAGCTGAAGGCAAGGTTCTTTATGTATGGTTTGATGCGCCGATAGGGTACATCTCCGCTACAAAAGAGTGGGCTGAAAAAAAAGGTGATTCCGATCTTTGGAAAAAATACTGGAGAGATAAAGATACAAAATTAGTACACTTTATAGGCAAGGACAACATTGTTTTTCATGCAATACTCTTTCCCATGATTCTAATGGAAGCGGAAGATTACGTTCTTCCTGAAGCAATACCTGCAAACGAATACCTTACAATAGAAGGAAGAAAAATATCAACCAGCCAGAACTATGCGGTGTGGGTAAAGGATTATCTTAAAGTATTCCCTCCTGATCCCCTGCGATACACGCTTGCTGCAAATGCTCCCGAAGGAAAAGATACGGATTTTTCCTGGAAACAGTTCCAGAGCAGAAATAATGACGAACTGGCGGATATTCTGGGAAATTTTATTAACAGGACACTGACTTTTGTACAAAAATATGAAAACGGGCATGTCCCGTTAAGAAGCAAACCTGATGATCTCGACAAGCAGATGCTTGACAAAATATCCGCTATTGCAGCAGAGCTCGGTGAAAATCTTGAAAATTATGAAGTTAGAAAAGGCATACGCTCTTTTATGGCGTTCTGCAGATCTGCAAACAAATATTTCAATGATAAAGAACCGTGGGCTACAAGAAAGACAAATCCTGAATCCTGCAGAACTACGCTTAACATCTGTGTTCAGGCAGTGTATGCTCTTTCCGCTTTAATGGAACCGTTTCTGCCGTTTTCCTGTGAGAAAGTAAGAAAAATGCTCAATGTTGATGATAAGCTTGCATGGGATGAAATAGGTGTGAAAGAGCTTGAGCCGGGACATCAGCTTGGTACACCGGAAATACTCTTTACAAAAATAGAAGATGATGTAATTGAACGGGAAATTGAAAAGCTGAAATCAAGTACAGGTGCTGCACAAAATAAAGATAGTAAAATTGATATAGATCTTTTCCGCAAAGTTGAGATGAAAACGGGCCTTGTTTATGAAGCCGAAAAAGTGAAGGGCAGTAATAAGCTTCTTAAGCTGAAAATAAAAATCGGGAAAGAGACTATGCAGGTAATAGGCGGAATCGGCAGCTCCTATTCAGCAGAGGAAATAACAGGCAAAACAGTTGTTGTTGTAACAAACCTTGCTCCTGCAAAAATAATGGGATTAGAGTCACAGGGAATGCTTCTCGCAGTAAAAAGCAACAATGGTTTTTCCCTTCTTACTGTAGACAGAGAAGCTGATTCAGGAATAAGGGTTGAGTGATAATTTGAGGATAGTGGATTCCCACGCTCATCTCGGAATGGATGATTTTTCTAAAGACCTGAAAGATGTGCTTAAGCGTTCCGGAGATGCAGGTGTTTTATGGGTACTTGTACCTGCCACAGATGTTGAATCAAGCCGTGTAGTTGTTGAGCTCTGTGAAAAATATGATAGTGTCTACGGTGCAGTTGGCATACATCCTCACGATGCTGATAAAGCGAAGCAAGAGGACGTGGAAGAGATTGCATCACTTCTAACTCATCCCAAAGTTAAAGCAGTGGGTGAGATAGGATTGGATTTTTACTATTCTTTCTCAGCAAGGGAGGTACAGGAACGTATCTTTTCAATGCAGCTTGCCCTTGCAGCGGTCAGCGGCTTGCCGGTTGTTATTCATTCCAGGGATGCTGTTGATGAGGCCCTATCCATTATTGATGCGTGTGATCCTGATAAGATAAAAGGAGTGTTTCACTGTTTTACAGGTTCTGTAAAAGAGCTGGATGCTGTTATTGAGAGGGGTTTTTATGTGTCTGTTGGCGGAATGGTGACATTTAAAAATTTTCAGGCTCTCGACGTTGTAAAAAAAATTCCTCTTGATAAGCTTCTTGTAGAAACAGATGCTCCCTATTTAACGCCTGTACCCTTTAGAGGAAAACGTAATGAGCCAGCGTTTCTTCCTTACACGATAGAGAAGCTGGCAGAAATTTACAATAAAAGCGCTGATGAAATTTCGGCAGTTACCTCTGAGAATGCTGAAAGATTATTTAATGCAGGTAAAGAGAGTTGATTGCATCAGGCCTGAAACCAAAAAAGAGATTAGGGCAGAATTTTCTGCGTTCTCTTGATGTTGTTGAAAAGATTGTTCACAGCCTCCAGCTTGATAAAGGAGAGCTGGTCCTTGAAATAGGAGCAGGAGAAGGCGTTTTAACAAAAGAGCTTTTTGACAATGGGGCTGAGGTTGTTGCAGTTGAAAAAGACAGAGATCTTGTAAGGTTTCTGGAATCAAGGTTTGCAGGAAATCCTGAAATAAAAATAATCGAGGGAGATTTTCTTGATCTTGATTTACAGACTTTTGTCAGGAACAGCGAACAGTTACGGATTGCGGGAAACATTCCCTACAACATTACATCTCCGATCCTTTTTAAGATTCTGGATAGCCGTTCTATTGTAAGAGATGTTCTGGTAATGGTTCAGCAGGAAGTAGGTGAAAGGCTTGTGAGCGGCCCGGGCAGTAAAAAGTACGGGATTCCCACAGTGCTTTTTAATCAGTTTGCTGATGTTGACAAGCTTTTTTCTGTAGGGAGGAACAGCTTTTATCCTGTACCGAAAGTCGATTCGGTAGTTATAAAAATAGAGTTTCTGCAGGAACCGCGGTTTGCCCTGAAAAACGAAGGATTTTTTTATAAACTTGTGAGAAAGACCTTTGGGAATAGAAGAAAGATGCTGCGAAACACTTTAACCGCTTTTGCAGACAAAGAGAAACTCAGCGATCTTTCCATTGATGTATCACGAAGGCCGGAAGAACTGACTACAGAAGAATTTACAACTCTTGCAAATGAGTTGTGCACATAGAAGAGGTTATGCCTATGGATCAGATGGCAAATACTGACAATATCGGTGAGGTAATTAGAGAGCTTATTGACAGAGAAGACTGGATAGTCTTAAAAGCAGCTCTTGTTGACCTGCATCCTGCTGATATTGCAGAGGTAATTACAAGGTACGGCCGTGAAGACAGGAAAATAGTTTTTGACCTTCTGCAGACAGACCAGGCTGCTGAAGTTGCAGCGGAGCTTCCGACGTCAATTTTAAAAGAAGTAGCCGGGGATCTTGAGCAGAAAAAGCTCGTTGAAATTGTACAGACAATGGATTCTGATGACGCTGCTGATGTTCTCGGAGACCTTGACGAAGAAATAGCTGAAAAAATCCTTTCTGCAATGCCGTGGGAAGAAACCCGTGAAGTAAGGACTCTTCTGCGCCACAATGAAGAGAGCGCAGGCGGAATTATGGCCATGGAGGTCGTAACTGTCTATGATAATCAGACAGCATCTCAGGCCCTGGAAGCCCTGCGCAAGAAATCGCGGGAAGTAGATGATGTTTATAACATCTATGTTGTTGATAAAAAAGGTGTATTAAAAGGTGTTGTAGCTTTAAAGGATCTGGTTTTGGCCGAGCCTGCTGATAAAATTTCAAAAATAATGGATCCTGAATTTTTTTCAATTCACCCTGAAATGGATCAGGAGGAGGTTGCAAACTATTTCCACAAGTACGACCTTGTTGCAGCACCTGTTACGGATGAGCACGGCAGGCTTGTAGGCCGGATTACAGTTGATGATGTTCTTGATGTTGTGGAAGAAGAAGCAAGTGAAGACATGGCCCTTATGGCAGGTATTACTGACGAGAAAATCGGGGAAGGGTCTGTATTCAAACTCTCAATGGGAAGGCTTCCCTGGCTTATGGTAGCATTTTGCGGCGAGATGATTTCAGCAACAGTTATGCGCCATTTTACAGTATCAATTAAAGCAGTTGTAATGTCTGCGTTTTTTATTCCTCTTATTATGGCAATGGGAGGAAATACAGGAATTCAGTCTGCTACTGTTGTAATCCGCGGCCTTGCTATTGGAGATTTCTGTATCAAGGATACGGGAAAAAGGCTTATAAAAGAGCTTGCAGTGACAATGATTAACGGATTAATAATTGCCTTTTTTCTGTTATTAATTTCGTATATCTGGATGCACAATGTGCGATTCGGAATAATATTAAGTGTTGCATTGCTTGCCGTACTGTTTAATGCGGCTTTGATAGGCACGGTTCTGCCTTTTTTCCTGAAAAGAATTAATATAGATCCTGCTATTTCCACGGGGCCCTTTATCACAACATCCAATGATGTACTGGGCCTTCTGGTATATTTCAGCCTTATCACGTTTTTTGCAAGATGGTTATAGAGTTTTATGGCAATACTTAAAACAAATGCAGTTGTGCTTAAGACGTGGAAGTTCGGAGAGACATCAAAAATTGTTTCTCTTTTAACAAGAGATTTCGGGAAAGTACGTGTAATGGCAAAGGGCGCACGCTCTGTGAAGAGTGCTTTTAAGGGCTGCCTTGAGCCACTTACGCATATAGGAATTGTTTTTTATGATAAAAAAACAAGAGACTTGCAGCTTTTAAGCAAGGTTGACCTTGTTGACGCACATATAAGATTTATCGGAGATATGACCAGAACTACACTTGGCCTTGCTGCAGCAGAGCTGGTTGATAAGGCCATAACAGGCAATGAGCCGATGGAAGCAGTATTTGATCTTTTCACTGACGTTTTGTCTGCAATGAATAGAAACTCCGGATTTCTTGAAGGCCTCTTCTGGTTTTTTGAAAGCAGGCTTATAACTTTGATGGGATATAAGCCGACGTGGGATGCCTGTATTGCATGCGGTAAATCCCTTGGAACTTCCGGAGGTTATTTCCAGCCTGATTCAGGCGGGCTTTTATGTACAGCTTGCGGAGCAGGTGGAGGATTAAAAATAACTCCGGAATCTCTGGAAATTCTGTACTGGCTTCAAAGAGGTGCAAATAGCATTGATGATATTACAAAGCTGAGCCCCGCACAAATTATAAAGTCAGAGATAAGAAAGATGTTCGACTTGTATTTTAAGACGCATATAGATTTGAAAAGAGGGCTTCATTCCCTTGATTTTTTTTATGAACTTGGAGAATAACTTTACAAAAGGCAAAAAGATGAGAAGAGCAAAAATAGTCTGCACAATAGGGCCGGCAAGCAGCTCACCCGATATGCTTGAAAAACTGATTCTTTCAGGTATGAATGTGGCAAGATTGAATTTTTCCCATGGTACTCATGAACTGCACGGTAAAGTGATTGACAGCATTCGTGAAATTTCCGGCAGACTGGAAAAACCTGTTGCCGTTCTTCAGGACCTTGCAGGCCCGAAAATCAGGACAGGCATTATAGTGGACGGCCCTGTAATTCTCAAATCCGGCCAGAAATTTTGTTTGACTGCAAGAGATGTTCAGGGTAATTCCTCAGAAGTTTCAATTACTTATAAAGAACTCCCTGCAGACGTGCTCCCCGGGGATACTCTTCTTTTGTGTGACGGATCAATAGAGATGGAGGTTAAGGAAACAAAGGGTGAAGACATTATATGTAAAGTTATTGTCGGAGGCCCTCTGGATTCACATAAAGGAATTAATCTTCCTGACAGGAGTATTCAGGCTGAGATTTTAAGCGAAAAAGACCGGAAGGATCTGGCGTTCGGCTTAAGAAAAGAGGTTGATTATATAGCCCTGTCATTTGTCCGAAATGTTGAAGATGTAAGGCTTGTAAGGAAAATAATTAACGATTCAGGATATAATACCAGCCTTATTGCAAAAATAGAGAAACACGAAGCACTTAATAATATTGATGAGATAATAAAAGAAGTTGACGGAATAATGGTTGCAAGAGGCGACCTCGGAGTAGAGATTCCCATTGAGACAGTGCCGCGTGTTCAAAAGAGGCTCATAAGAAAGGCAAATCAGTCTGCTAAGCCGGTTATTACTGCTACACAGATGCTGAAATCAATGGTTGACAACCCAAGGCCCACAAGAGCCGAAGTAACAGATGTGGCAAATGCAATTCTTGACGGAAGTGATGCAGTAATGCTAAGTGAAGAAACAGCCGTAGGCAAGTATCCTGTTGAAACAGTTAAAATGATGTCAAAAATTGCAGTCTCTATTGAGCAGAGTTTTCCTTTTCGTGAATGGGCTGAAAGATACAGAAAAGGAAGCCAGCTCAGCGCACCGGAAGCAGTTGCCCTTTCGGCCTGCCAGATTGCTGAAAGTATCAGGGCTTCTGCAATAGTTGCAACAACAAAGTCAGGGAGCACAACAAGGCTTGTGGCAAAATACCGGCCGATACAGACAATACTTGCAATTACGCCTGATGAATGCACATTCCACCGTCTTGCTCTTGTCTGGGGTGCACATCCTGTATTAATGAAACAAGTTGAGACAACAGATGATCTTGAAAAAAATGCGATAGATCTGGCCTGCAGAACAGGATATGTAAAAAAAGATAGCCAGGTTGTGCTTATAGCAGGGGTTCCTCTATATGTATCAGGTACTACAAATTTAATCAAAATAACCAATATCGGTATAGAAGATTCAAAGGAGGGTTGATTGGCTGCTGCAGATATGGAAAAAATTGTTTCCTTGAGTAAAAGGCGCGGGTTTATTTTTCAATCGAGTTCAATTTACGGAAAATTAAATGCCTGCTATGATTACGGCCCTATGGGCGTTGAAATGAAACGCAATATCAAAGACCTGTGGTGGAAATCCATGGTTCAGGAGAGAGAGGACATAGTTGGTCTTGATGCTGCAATTCTTATGCATCCCAGAGTATGGGAAGCATCAGGGCATGTTTCAGGTTTTACAGATCCTCTTGTTGACTGCCGTAACTGTAAACAGAGGTTCAGAGAAGATGAGATTGATCCAAAGTTTTTGGAAAAACGGCAGTGTCCCCGCTGCGGTACTGTAGGCTCCCTTACTGAAGCCCGTCAGTTTAATCTGATGTTTAAAACGCACATGGGCCCGATTGAAGAGAGTGCTTCCGTAGTTTATTTAAGGCCGGAGACGGCTCAGGGAATATATGTTAATTTTAAAAATGTTATTGATTCATCGCGTATGAAAATTCCTTTCGGAATAGCCCAGATAGGAAAAGCTTTCAGAAATGAAATAACACCGGGTAATTTTATTTTCAGGACAAGGGAATTTGAGCAGGCGGAAATGCAGTTTTTTGTAAAGCCCGGGGATGATGAGAAATTTTTTGAAATGTGGAAAGAGAGCCGGATCAACTGGTACTCAAAATTAGGAATTAACAAAGAAAATTTAAGATTCCACAAGCACGGTGAGAAGGAACTCGCACACTATGCAAAAGCAGCTTATGACATTGAGTACAACTATCCCATAGGCTGGAAAGAACTGGAGGGTATCCATAACAGAACAGATTTTGACCTTTCAAAACATCAGGAATTTTCAGGCAAGGACCTTACATATTTTGATGATGCTGCAAAAGAACGGTTTATCCCGTATGTAATAGAGACTTCCTGCGGAATTGACAGAATACTTCTTACTTGTCTTGTTGATGCTTACGAAGAGGAAAAACTGGAAAAGGAAACACGTACGGTTCTGAGGCTTGATCCGAAAATTGCTCCTGTAAAAGCAGCTATTTTCCCCCTTGTAAAAAAAGACGGAATGCCTGAATATGCAAGAAAAATTGAGCGGGATCTGCGTAAAAACTTTATGGTCTTTTATGATGAGTCCGGCGCAGTGGGAAGAAGGTACAGAAGGCAGGATGAAGCAGGAACGCCCTTCTGTATTACAGTAGATTCACAGACTCTTGAGGATGATACCGTAACGATTCGCGAGAGAGATTCCATGCAACAGATAAGAATACCGGCAGACGGTGTAAGAGATGAACTTAGAAAGAGAATCTGGGAGTAAGCTGAATGAACAGGATAAGAGTAATTTTTATTTATGTGATTGTTGTTTCACTGTCTTTAAATCTGTTTGCAGAAGAAGATAAAAAACAAGAGAGTAAAAAAAAGGATGTGTGGAAGAAAAAATTTAATACAGGTGTAAGTTTGACGCAAAGTGCCTATAGTAACTGGGCAAAAGGCGGAGAGAACAGTATTGCCTGGACAATACGTTTTGACGGAGAGATAGGTAAAATATGTAAAAACCTGGAATGGGATGTTACTTCTCTTTTGACCTTTGGTCAGGTCAAGGCGGAAAAAGAGACACCCAGGACTACTATTGACAAAATTGACATGGACGGATCAATCAGCTGGAAATTCGGTCCGTACGTTAATCCCTATTTCGGAGCAGGTATTCTTACACAGTTCAGCACCGGCTATGATTACAAAGTATCTCCTGCAGTGCCCCAGTCAAGATTTTGGGATCCTGCTTATATAACCCAGAGCATGGGTGCAAAAGTAAAGATTAAAAATATTATTGATCATAAGCTGGGTATAGGTTTAAAGCAGACTTATACGACTGAATTTAATAAATATACAGATAATCCTGAAACCGGTGACATAGAAAGATACAAATTTGAAACAGGGATTCAGTCAACAACAAAAATTAATGCCAAGTTTGCAGAGCGGGTAAAAGTACTGAGTAAACTGGAAATGTTCTCGTCTTTTGAAAATATAGATATTATTGACCTGAGATGGGACACACTTGTAACTGCGCCCCTTACAAAGTACATAGTTTTAACATTAAATGTACAGGTTAATTATGACAAGGATGTAATGGACAAAACTCAGATTAAAGAACTGGCAGGTCTGGGTATAAGCTATAATTTGTTTGATTAAAAAATAATCAGGGGAACGGGGATTATTTTTCTTGCATTTATAAATAATATATATATATTATTATATGCAACGAAGCGCTGACTTCTTATGATCTTATAATCCCCAAAAATGCCAAGGAGGTTGATATGGGTACAGGCAGGGGTACAGTAAACAAAGTAATCCTAATCGGTAGATTAGGAGGAGATCCTGAATTGGCTTATACGCCGTCAGGAAGGGCATATGTCAAATTTACTCTGGCTACAAGTGCAAGATGGAAGGATCAGGAAGGCAACCAGAAGGAACGTACAGACTGGCACAGAATTAAAGCATGGGGTAAATTAGCTGAGATTATGGGTGAGTACCTTAAAAAAGGAAGCCTTGTATTTCTTGAAGGCAGGATTGAAACAAGAAGCTATGAAGATTCCAATGGAGTGAAAAAGTGGATTACTGAGATTGTGGCCAATGATATGGAGATGCTGGGATCAAAAGGCGGCAGTTCAGAGCAGCAGGCAGCTCCGACTGAATTTGATTCATCCGGGCCAAAGGAAGAAGATGATTTGCCTTTTTAGCTATTGGCTGAAAAATCAGGGTCAAATCATTTAATTTAATCCGCGGCATGTCCGCGGATTTTTTTTGGAGGCAATGAAATGCTATCACAGCAAGATGCTGATGCATTGATCAGGCAGGCAGAGAGTATTTCAAAACAGGCATATGCACCCTATTCCGGGTTTAAAGTCGGTGCAGCACTTTTAACAAAAACCGGAAATTTATTCACAGGCTGTAATGTTGAAAATGCTTCGTACAGTCTTACAATCTGTGCTGAAAGGAACGCTGTATTCAGTGCGGTCTCAGCAGGAGAAAAAGAATTTAAAGCACTGGCAATATTTACAGATACAGGACAGCCCGTTCAGCCATGCGGTGCCTGCCGTCAGGTTCTTTCCGAGTTTTGTGATGATTTAGAGATTATCCTTGCATCTCCCGGAAAGATAAAGAAAGAGATGCTGTCGGATATTTTTCCTGAAGCGTTTGAAAAGAAATCCGTGAAAGAGAGTTGAAAGTTCATAAAGTCATAAAGTCATAAAGTTTGTAAAGTTCATAAAGTTTATAAAAATGCAGGGGCAGGATATTTCCCGCCCTTTTTTCTTGTATTCTTAAAAATATATTTGCATATTATTTTTTTAAAGAAGGGGATAGATTTTTCTTTCTCAGTTCATACATTTGTATGTGATTTTGTTGATTTAAAATAACAAAGAGGCATGTTATATGTCAAATACTGATATGACCAGAATAAACAGAGTTGCGCAGTGGGCATTTGATACAAAGCCCATTCTCGGCAGATTTCATTTATGGCTTGAAGATGTCGATATGGAAGTGGAAAACAGAGACAAAAGCAAATCAGCGGACAGGTCAATTTCTTTTGTTGATGAAAGAATGGAAAGACTGTTTATAATGACTGCTGCTGTTACTGCCTTTGGTACAAAGTTATTCGGGAGGTACGGAGAAGGCAGAGACCTGGCAAAAAAGGAGCTTAATCAGGTAAAAAAAGATGCCGATGCAATTTCCGCATACGCACTGAGTGAGAGCCTATGGTATTTATCAAGGCTGCTTCCGGAAAATCACGCTATAATGGTATGCGTTGGTGAAGGCCTTATGCCTAAAGCCGGAGAAACCCCGGAGATGGGATCCAATCCGATGCTTGGTTTCGGCAGGATATATGCCAGGCCTCAGGTAGCAAAATATCTGGATCGCCGCGTGCATAAACTGATTAATGATGATTCCTACAACTGGCCGGAGTTTAAAAAGGATATAAACACTGCAGGTATTACAATCTGGGGAACAGCGATTGATACTCTGGAAAATACAACGCGTTTTGCTAAAGGAGAGGAGACGGGCCCTCTTACTGTGCTTCATGTTTTTGACCAGCCTTTATGGATAACTAAACCTTACGAAGGATACATAGGAAATATTATCCTTCCGAAAGAGATTGTGGAGAATGCTGAAGGAGAGTCCGTATTAATCAATTTTTTTACACCGAGAGAAAAGATTGTGCATGCAATAAAAAATACGTATCCTGATATAAAAAATGAGAATATTCATGTATGGACTCTTGCGGGAAAGAGCAGAGTACACCGTATAGGAAAATTGTGGGAAGAGTGGCGCTCTCTAGGTGTGCATATCGTAGAAGAAGGCTGGGCCCTTCCGACGGGGTTTAATGCTTTTACAGATTCAGGAACATACGCGCCGACTGCTCTTATAGGAACCTGGCAGGATGAAAAGAGCGGCAGGCATCTGTTTTTAATTGACGGATATGCTGCTTCTGCCGAAGCTCTTCAGGCATCCAGCCTGTGTCCGATACTGAACATTGATGCATCACTCGCTGTTTTTACTTCAAAATTTCAACTCAGCTATGAAAACGAAGCTATGATTATGCACCTTGATCCTGATGCCCCTGATTTTAAAAAGAAACTTTCCGCAGTCTTCGAAGATGATCTGGGTGATGATACGGTTGAGATGTTCAGAAGTGATATAAAAATTGCTGCTGATGCAGGTATTAATCTTGAAAAGCAAACAATATCGGTTGATGATTTTCTGCCTGAAAAAAGGTGGAGTGTAATGGCTATCTCAGGCTATATGCTTCCGGATCCTTATTCCGGTTCACCCGGGGTAAGGCAGATATCTGATGACACATATGAAGTTACAGTAAGCCTCCTTACTCCAGGGGGATCAAAAAAAACAACTTTAAAACTTCGGCTTGAGGAACCTTTTGAGGAGAGCCGTCTTGTTTTTAATCCTCTTTTAAACAGATTTATGAAAGGAGAAAACTTCAGAAAGAGAGCTGTTAAAATATCAGATTCGGGGCGTATCAGAAATGAACTGCAGACCCTCTGTTCCGAAGCACTTGAACATTTCGGCTCGAACGGGATGAAAGTTCATTTTAATAAAATATCAGAAGATGTAATTTCTCTCAAAAATCAGAAACTTCTAAGGGAGATTCTGTCCTGGTACAAGGAGAATCATCCTATATGGTTCAGCTGGCTTGAGCTTGCGGATTAAAATTTTTGTCAGGCAGGGAATATGTTTTTGTCATAATACTTATGGATTAGTGGAAGAAATTCTCTCTTCCCTTTAATTCAAAATCCCATCGGCACAGGCACTACCTCACCTGCCTGTTTTGTCCTGATTGCCTGAACAGCAGCCCACGATGCAGAAAGCGTTGTCAGGCACGGCACATTGTAAGTCATTGCGCATCTTCCGATAATGTATTCATCATGCCTTGATATCTGGCCGAGAGGTGTGTTTATTACAAGGTTAATCCTGCCTTTTTTAATCAAGTCTGTAACATTGGGAGATCCTTCAGCCACTTTTTTTACCTTGTCACAGGGGATATTGTTTTTGTGCAGATAATTAAATGTCCCATGCGTGGCAGTAATTTTAAAACCGAGATCATAAAGCTGTCTTGCAATGGATGTAGCTTTTGGTTTGTCTCTGTCATTTACACTGATAAAAACAGTGCCTGTATCAGGTATGGATAATCCTGCACCCTGATATGCCTTTAAAAATGCAGTTCCGAAATTATGCCCTATACCCATTACTTCGCCTGTTGATTTCATTTCCGGGCCGAGAAAGGTATGGACATTCGGGAATTTCATAAAAGGGAAGACAGGTGTTTTTACAGCGATCATTTTAGATGTTGATTTATAATTTATTGATATATCAGATAGTTTTTCACCGGCTATTACTCTCGCGGCAATCTTCACCCATGGTATCCCTTTGGCTTTTGAAACAAAGGGGACAGTTCTTGATGCCCTGGGATTGACTTCAAGTACGTACAATTCTCCTTCAAATAAAGCAAACTGCACATTCATCAATCCCTTTACATTAAAGAGACTGCTTAACTCTAAAGTCTGTTTTTTAATCGTTTCCTTATCCTGATCGGAAAGCATGTACGGCGGCAGAACACATGAACTGTCTCCCGAGTGAATTCCTGCCTCTTCAATGTGCTGCATTATTCCGCAGATAATAGTTGTTTCTCCGTCGGAAACTGAATCTGCATCAAATTCGAATGCATCCTCAAGAAATTTATCAATAAGAACCGGATGTTCAGGCGTAATAAGCGCGGCTTTCTCAATATAATTTTTCAGATCAGTATCATTATATGCTATGTACATACCTCTGCCTCCCAAAACATACGAAGGCCTGACAAGAACAGGGTATCCGACTTTCCGGGCCCCTTCAATTGCTTCCTGTCTGTTTTTTGCAGAAGTCCATGGAGGTGTTTTCATGTCGCTTTTTTCAAGGAGACGCCCGAATTTTTCACGGTCTTCAGCAAGGTCAATTGATTCGGGAGAAGTTCCGAGAACTCTGATTCCATTTTCTTTGAGATGCTTTGCAAGTTTAAGAGGAGTCTGCCCGCCGAATTGAACAATTACACCCTCGGGCTTTTCTCTCTCAAGAATAGGCATTACATCTTCCATTGTCAGGGGTTCAAAGTAGAGATTGTCGGAAATGTCGTAATCAGTGGATACGGTTTCAGGATTATTGTTAATCATAATTGTTTCAAAACCCATTTTACTGAGTTCCATAACAGCATGAACACAGCAGTAGTCAAATTCAATACCCTGCCCGATCCTGTTAGGCCCGCTGCCGAGAATAGCTATTTTTTTCTGCTTTGAGGGATTTGATTCATCCTCGGTTTCGTATGTGCTGTACATGTAGGATGTTGATGACTCAAACTCAGCAGCACATGTATCAACCCTTTTAAAAACAGTTTTAATATTATTTTTATACCGTAATTCTCTTACTTCCTTCTCACTAATATCTGTTAGTTGAGAAATTCTTAAATCAGACAGCCCCTGCTTTTTTGCTGCATAAAGAAGTTCAGGTGTAAGAACATCTGATGCGGAGACCTGCTGCTCAAAATTCGTCATCTCCTTTATCTCATATAAAAACCAGGGATCAATTCCGGTTAATTTAAAGATTTCATCGGGATGAACACCTCTTCGCAATAATTCCGTTACTTCAAAGATTCGTTCCGGAGTGGGTATTTTGATTTTTTTCAGAAGCTCATCAGCAGATAAATCCAGTTTTTTGAGAACGGGGCTATCATTTTCAAGAGATCTTACCGCTTTATTCAAGGCTTCTGTAAATGTCCGGCCTATTGCCATTGTCTCACCGACTGATTTCATCTGAGTTGTCAGAATCGGCTTTGTCTGAGGAAACTTGTCAAAATTCCACCGCGGGATTTTTACAACAATGTAGTCAAGCGCCGGCTCAAAAGATGCCATTGTCTTTCCTGTAATATCATTGGGTATTTCATCAAGGGTCATGCCGACTGCAAGCTGTGCTGCAATTTTCGCTATGGGAAATCCTGTTGCTTTTGATGCAAGTGCAGAGCTTCGCGATACTCTCGGATTCATCTCTACAACAACAAGCCTGCCGTCAGAAGGGTTTACAGCAAACTGTACATTTGAACCTCCTGTTTCAACTCCTATTTTTCTAAGGATTGAAAACGCAGCGTCTCTCATGTATTGATACTCTTTATCTGTCAATGTCTGAACCGGAGCAACAGTAATGGAATCTCCGGTATGTACTCCCATGGGGTCAAAATTCTCAATAGAGCATACAACAACAGTCTGATCGTTCTTGTCCCGCATAACCTCAAGTTCGAACTCTTTCCATCCTATAAGGGATTCCTCAATCAGAATCTGATTGACAGGGCTGGATTTCAGGCCGTGCTCTGCCAGTTCCTCAAACTCTTCCATGTTATTTGCAATACTTCCTCCGCTCCCTCCAAGAGTAAATGCGGATCGGATAATTGCGGGAAATCCTGTTTTTTTAACAATGTTACAAGCCTGATTTACGCTGTTTGCGAACCCACCTCTCGGAATTTCCAGCCCGATCTCTTCCATTGCGATTCTGAAAAGGCCTCTATCCTCAGCAGTATGTATTGCTTTGGACGAGGCTCCTATTAACTGCACGCCATATTTTTTCAGAATTCCGTTATCCTCAAGCTGAACAGCAATGTTCAGGCCGGTCTGACCGCCCATTGTAGGCAGAAGAGCGTCCGGCCTTTCCAGCTCAATAATTTTTATAAGAGTTTGGTAATCAACAGGTTCAATATATGTTTTGTCTGCAATGTCCGGGTCGGTCATGATTGTTGCAGGGTTGGAATTTACAAGCACTACTTCAAATCCGAGAGACTTAAGGGTTTTAACTGCCTGAGTTCCGGAGTAGTCAAACTCGCATGCCTGGCCTATCACAATAGGGCCTGATCCGATAATTAAAATTTTGTGTATATCATTTCGAATTGTCATGAAAGTGCCCGATTTTTGATTATGTTGAAGAGATCTTTAAAAATACCGGATGCATCGTGAGGCCCGGGAGAGGCCTCAGGATGAAACTGAACTGAAAATATCGGAAGGGTTCTGTGATGCATCCCTTCGACAGTTTTATCATTGAGGCTTCTGAAGGTTTCGACAAGGCCGGTATGCTGCATGGAATTTCTATTAACAGCGTAATTGTGGTTTTGAGAGGTTATTATAATATTTCCGTTTAATAAATTTTTAACAGGATGGTTAATACCATGGTGCCCGAAAGGCAGTTTAAAAGTTTCCGCTCCCATTGCAAGCGCTATAAGCTGATGGCCGAGACAGATTCCGAACAGCGGAATTTTTTTATCAATTAAAACTTTTATTGTATCTATGGCATAGTCAAGTTCTTCCGGATTACCGGGCCCGTTGGATAGAACCACTCCGTCGGGAGAAGTATGTAAAATGTCTTCAATAGAGGATTCAGCAGGAATATATGTGACCCGGAACCCTGAAGATTTAAGAAATTTCAGGATATTTCTCTTTGCTCCGAAATCAATCAGGGTAATTTTGGGCTGTCCTTCGGAATTCCCTTCTGTTTTATTTAAGTACCATCTTGCAGGAAGATTGATGTCCCATTTGGATGTATCAGAGCAAGTGACACTTCTAACAAGGTTTTTAGTGCTGTTGACAGGTGCATTTTTAAGTAATTCAAAAAGCTCTTTATTACTCTTCCCGTCTGTTGAAAGAATGCCGGTCATTGTGCCTCTGTCTCTGATAATTCTTGTGAGCATTCTTGTGTCAATATTTTCAATGCCGGTAATCGAATTGGAGTAGAGGTATGAGCTGACATCCTGTTTTGATCTGAAATTACTGGGACTCCGTGATAGTTTTCGGACAATTATTCCTTCCACTCCTGGTTTTGCAGATTCTACGTCTTCATCATTTATACCTGTGTTGCCGATATGTGGGTAAGTAAAAAGGACAATCTGGCCTTTGTAGGACGGGTCTGTAAGAGTTTCCTGATAGCCCGTCATGCCAGTGTTGAACACAATTTCTGCAATTATAGTTTTTGGAAATCCGAAGCCGGCGCCTTCAAAAATATTTCCGTTTTCAAGAACCAGTTTGCCTTTCATAGATAACCCCGAATAAAATATAATTTAAAAAAAACCCCGCCGAAAAGGCGGGGTAAAAACAGTCTGGCTGTAAATGAGGAAGCTTTTCGCCGGCGGTGCAGGAATCAATTTTTACCGCAGGCGTTTTCCTCAAAAATGAATTGGAGTGCACCCAACCAGCACTGTCAGAGGAGGGCATGAAATTGATTTTCAATTTGTGCCCTTTCTTTTTTATTTTCAACAACAATGAATACCGTATCATCGCCTGCAATAGTGCCGAGTATTTTCGGGTCGTCCAGATTGTCAATCAGGCTTGCTACTCCGCCTGCATTGCCGGGTACAGTTTTAATTATAATTATGTTTTCGCTTGATTTTATTTCCGTAACAAAATCATGAAACATGGAAGAGAGCCTGGCCTTTATATTTGATTGTGCGCTTCGGTTGAGCAGCTCATACTTATACGTTCCCGGCCCTATGCGAATTTTAACATAGCCGATCTCCTGAAGGTCTCTTGATATTGTTGCCTGAGTTGTATCAATTCCCTCTTCCTTAAGAGCAATCAGCATACCTGCCTGATCGCCGATCCCCCGATCTTCGATAATTGACTTAAGTTTTTTCTGCCGTTCTGTTTTTGTATAATCATTCATATTTATTGCATAATTATACAAAATAAAGTTTAAATAGTCAAGTATAATTTACAGCTTCTTGTTAATTAGAAAAATATTTTACAGGAAATATTTAGGTTAAACATAATTTTTTCTTGCTTTTTTATTGTGAATAATTTAACTTAACTAAATATAACAGTATCTGTTATACGTAGGAGGGTGCCTATAAGAGTAAAGCTAACAGCCAAGTGGTCCGGAAATTAGTCCGGTCACAATAAGGACACAAACTGCAACTAATTTTCATACGGGAACGAAATGAATCATTACAGGTTGCCAGGATCGAAGTTTGGCTCATGGTTTTATGCCATTTCGATCTTTTTTTTGTTGGGATTGTCTTCGCTCTCTGCGCAGATAGGATTACATGTACATCAGTACAAACCGCCCTTCTCTCCACTGTTTTTCAACAGGAAAAGTGTACCTTCACCATTTTACAGAAGTGTTTCTGCGCAATATCCCAGATATGTAATACAAAAAATTAATCTTGACCCTGACAAGGGTATTGTGAGTTCCGGCCTTTATATCGGGGATTGGGAATTTATACCTCCGAGAATTCTAAGTTTTTCCGATTATGTTAATCTGCGGTCAAGTGTACTTATCAGGGATCAGTGGAAACAATATGCAAAAGGCCATACCAAGCTGTCACAGTCGCAAAAAGGGCGGAACCGCGGCATTGTACTTGAATCGCCCAAAATTAAAAGCGAAGCATTCAGGCGGATGTTCGGCGGGGAGACCCTGAGCCTTAATGTTACAGGAAGAATTACTATTGACGGCGGGATCAGACATGAGAAGAGAAGCCAGGTAAAAACAGCTCTTACAAGAAGGCCGAATACAAATTTTGAGATGAAACAAACTCAGCAGTTCAGGGTTGAAGGAAAAATCGGCAACAATGTTTCCATTTTTGTTGATCAGGACAGCGAGCGGCCGTTTGAATTTCAGAATGCTTTTAAACTCCGCTATTCAAGCGACGAAGACGGAATAATTCAGTCGATTCAGGCCGGTAATGTTGCACTGTCGCTTCCGTCAACGAGATTTGTTACTTTCAGTTCAAATAATTCCGGCCTTTTCGGTATTAAGACTGACATGAAAGTCGGAAAACTGAATGTTACGGCAATTGCGAGTATGGAAAAGGGAGAAAAAAAGAGGCTTTCGCTTTCAGGCGGGAAAAAGGAGAACAGCTTTAAAATACAGGATTATGATTATAAAAAAGCCACTTATTTTTTCCTCGGATATGATTACAGAACTCAATATCCCCATGTGGATTCCAAAGGCCAGCACATAATAAGTACAGATAATATAATTAATGATATTCAGGTATGGAAATCTGATGCAAATATTGATGAGAACACAAGCGGCGTAAGATATGCGTGGGCTGTTGTTAATCCCTCGCAGTCTGTTGATACAACTGCAAATGCAAGTAATGAAGAAAACAGGCAGCACTGGTTTGTTCCACTGGAGGCTAACAAGGATTTTTATATTAACAAGCAGCTCGGTTTTATCTATATGAACATGCCCCTGCAGGACAGTGAGGTGCTTGC
>JAGGVB010000074.1 GCA_021158245.1 bacterium
AGCGGAAAAACAGCTGTAATAAATTATAATAAATGTACAGACTGCGGTGTTTGCCAGCAAAAATGCAGATTTGACGCAATAGATTTTATAAACGGGAAATATGTTATAGATGAAGTAGCATGCGAAGGATGCTCTGTTTGTCATTACCTGTGCCCTGAAAAAGCCATTGACATGAGGGATAATACAGCAGGTAAATGGTTTATCTCAGACAGCAGATTTGGCAGCAGGTTTGTTCATGCAAAGCTTGGTATAGGACAGGAAAACTCCGGCAAACTTGTTGGAAAGGTCAAAACAGTAGCAAAAGAGATTGCAGAAAAGGAAAAAATTCCTTTTATTATTGTTGACGGCCCTCCGGGAATCGGGTGTCCGGTAATTTCGGCTTTTTCAGGAGCTACCCACATTCTTATTGTAACGGAAGCTTCAGAATCCGGATTCCATGACCTGAGGCGGCTTGTCGAATTAGTAGAGTATTTCAAAGTTACAGCTTCATGTATTATCAACAAATGTGATTTAAATGAGGATGTCAGCAGACAAATTGAAAACTTTTGCACCAGTCATAATATCTATGTTATTAATAAGATAGAATATAATGCAGTATTTTACGAAACCCTGCAGCAGGGGAAAACACTTATTGAATCTGATAGTGCAATGATAAAAGATAAAATTACAACCATCTGGAATTATTTACAAAACCTGGAGTAAAAAATATGAAAATTGCAATAACAGCAACAGGCGGTAAATGGCAGGACTTTACTGATACACGATTCGGAAGATCAAAAGGGTTTTTCATTATTGACACCGAAACCGAAGAAACTTCGTACATTGACAATGCTGCGAATTTGGAAGCTGCTCACGGCGCAGGGACCAGCACATCCATGGCATTAATCTCGGCAGGAGTAAAAATAGTAATAACCGAAACTGTAGGCCCCAAAGCAGGAGAAGTTCTTAAGTCCGGAGGAGTAAAAGTATTCGGAGGTGCTGGTAAGGTAACTCTTAAGGAAGCGTACGAAAACTATAAGAAAGGACTTCTTAAAGAGCAGGAACTTTATTAATTGGGATATTGTGTATAAGGTAATAAGGTATAAGGAGAATATCGAAATAAGCTGCTAAACTGCCAAATGAACTTATACCCTATACCTTTATACCCCTGTTTACGGTTCATTTTTTATGTTTTTATTTAATGGAAATCAAAATACAGGAGAAAAACATGCGTTCCCAAAATACACAATCAATGGGCAGCGGAGGCTACTGCATCTGCCCCAAATGCGGATATAAAGCTCCTCACCAGAGCGGTGTACCGTGCCAGGATACAAAATGTCCTACCTGCGGGGTGAAAATGTTGAGAGAGGGTTCGTATCACCACGACCTGTTAAATAAAAAACGCGGGTAGATATTGAAAGCCTCTATAATCTATGACAATAACTCCTTAAGAGGGGATATTGTATCTGACTGGGGATTTTCTGTCTTTATAGAGACTCAGGATAGGAATATCCTTTTTGACACAGGCGGTGACGGAAATATTCTTCTTGCCAACATGCAAGCCATGGATATTGATCCCAAATCCGTAAGCGACATATTTATCTCCCACAACCATTTTGACCACATCGGAGGGCTTGCGGGCTTTCTGAATATGAACAGTAATGTTAATGTGTTTGTCCCTGAATCATTCAGAGGAGTTAAAAGAGCAAAAAAAGTGATCAGTATTGACAATAGACCGCGGGAGATATACGAAAACATTTACACAACAGGAGAGATTGACGGAATTGAACAATCTTTGATAATCAAAGACAGCAAAGGATTGGTTCTGTTTGTCGGCTGCTCTCATCCTGATATGAAAGATATTCTGAACTCTGCATCTCTGTTCGGCAGAGTATATGCGATTATCGGCGGTATGCACGGGTTCAATAAATATGAACTTTTAAAGGATATGGAACTAATCTGTCCTGCCCACTGCACTCAGCATCAAAGGGAAATAAAGGAGATATATCAGGACAAAGTAATTTCCGGAGGAGCAGGCAGAATTATTGAATTGTAACTCATAAAAATACATAAATTAATGTGAAACAACTGCCGATTAATTCCACTTTTCCCAGGCAGTAAGCACAGAGAGTTTAAGTATGGTAAAATTTAGTCAAATTTAATAATTTAATATATTTTTTAAGTTTTATTTTAATTATTATGTTATATTCTTTAATAAGATTGGAGAAATATTATGAATCTGAAAAATCCTTTTATCATGGCACCTGTAAAACTCGGGTACAGCGATACTTCAGGTGAAGTAAAAGAAAAACATATCGAATTTTACTCATTGAGAAGCAAAGAAATCGGAGCGGTAATTCCTGAACCGCTCTATCTTGACAAAGGCCTGAGGGAAATCCCCACTCAGCTCGGTATAGACAATGATGATAAAATTCCCGGATTAAAAAAACTTACCGATGCTATTCATAAAAATGGTGCACAAGCCATTGCGCATCTGAATCACCCGGGACGCATGGCCAATCCCAAAATCCCAGGCAACTTTTTTATGTCTTCAACAGATAAGCCCTGCGAAAACGGAGGCGCTGCACCAAAAGCAATAACTGAACAGGATATGGATGAAATCAAAAATCTCTTTAAATCAGCAGTCATCAGGGCAAAAAAGGCAGGTTTTGATATAATCGAACTACAGCTCGGCCACGGATACCTTGCAGCTCAATTTCTCTCTCCTGCTGTTAATGACAGAACTGACAAATACGGAGGCTCATTGGAAAACCGTATGCGTTTCCCTCTTGAAATCTTTGATGCTGTAAAACAAGCGTCTGACCTTCCTGTAATTATAAGAATGAGTGCAGACGAGCTGATTCCCAATGGAATAAAACCTGATGAAGCAGTAATATTTGCAAAAGCACTTGAACAAAGAGGAGCCGAGGCCATTCACATTGTTGCAGGTACTGTCTGCTCTACTCCCCCGTGGTTTTTCCAGCACATGTTTATTCC
>JAGGVB010000075.1 GCA_021158245.1 bacterium
CGGCATTAAGCCATTTTGTTTTTCTTACCCGTGTTACACAGTCACTTTTCAGCAAAATGGGCGTTTATGTTCAGTACAGGCAGCAGATCAGTCTTACAAAGGAAACGGATTTTGTAAATGCAGACGGATTTTACCAGGATGAAGAAATATTTGACGATCCCTTCAGTTATGAAAGCAAAGGCTGGTCTTCACAGTTAACATGGATGATTTCCCGGTCAGTAAAAATACAAATTCGCGGAGCAGTAACATCAAAGAACTATATCAGTGAACAGGCGTATGTTTCCGCAGAGGACACTCTTGCTTCAGGCGGCAGCAGGTCAGACAATATGCAGACTTTTAATGTTAATTTTACTAAGACGTTTTATGTAAATAAGAAAGGTCTTAAAAATTTTCAGTTTTACATGAATTATTATTATATTGAAAACAGTTCAAACAGTTTCTGGTACGATTATAAAAACTCAGTTATAGGAGCCGGAATTAAGTGGCAGCTTTAAATATATTCCGAAGGATAAAAGCAGGAATGTAAAATGTCAGAATTCAACATACTTTTAATAGATGATGAGCCAGCACAGATAATATCAATCAAATCGTTTCTTAAACGGCGTAAATATAATGTGGTAACTGCAGAGTCCGGATCATAAGGATTGAAAATAGTACAAAACGGTAATATTGATTTGGTGTTTACTGATTTCAGGATGCCGGATATAAACGGGCTTGAAGTAGTAAAATCCGTAAAACAGATTAATCCTGAGATCCCGATTGTGGTTATGACTGCATTCAGCGATACTGAAGATGCAGTCAGAGTTATGAAACAAGGGGCATTTGATTATCTTGTAAAACCCGTTAATCTTGATGAATTGGAAGCTCTTGTAAAAAAAGCGCAGGAGCACAATTTTTTAGTTTCTGAAAACAGGCTGTTAAAAGAGCAGCTGCAGGAAAGATACAGATTCGATTCAATTATCTCCCAAAGCAAAGAGATGGAACAGGTTTTAAATACTGCAGGAAGAGTTGCAAAGAGCAAGGCAACAGTTTTAATCCGCGGAGAGAGCGGTACGGGAAAAGAACTTATTGCAAAAGCAATTCATTATACAAGTGACAGAAAAGACAAACCTTTAATTACGGTAAATTGCGCAGCGCTTTCGGAAAACTTGTTAGAGAGTGAACTTTTCGGGCACGAAAAAGGCTCCTTTACAGGTGCAACATCTCAGCGTATCGGGAGGTTTGAGCAGGCTGGCCGCGGGACATTGTTTATTGATGAAGCAGGAGATATTGCTCCTCAGACTCAGGTAAAACTACTCCGTGCACTGCAATTCGGAGAATTTGAACGTGTGGGAGGTTCCTCAACAATAAAAGTTGATGTACGGGTAATTACTGCAACTAACAGAAATCTCGAAGAGATGATTGCAGAGGGGAGTTTTCGTGAAGATTTGTTTTACAGGATCAATGTTGTGACAATACATATCCCTGCTTTAAGAGAGCGGAAAACAGACATACCTGTTCTTATTGATCATTTTCTTGAAAAGTATTCAAAAGAGAACGGGAAAGAGATAACAGGATTAAGCAGGGAAGCCCTTGACTATTTAATGCGTTATAATTATCCTGGTAATGTACGTGAGCTTGAAAATATTATTGAGCGGGCGGTTGTTCTTACACGAAGCGATGTAATTACTACAGATGATTTACCGGCCGGGCTTGCGGATATCAGGGAATCGGGAATCCTGGATCCTGCGGATTTTTCTTACTCTTATACGGAAAAGGTAAGCGCATTTGAAAGAGGTATGATTGAGACTGCGCTGGATTTAAAAAACGGGAATCAGACCAGAGCAGCGGAAATGCTTGGCATTTCTGAAAGGCATTTAAGATCCCGCATGCAAAAACTGGGAATTATAAACCCGAAGCGTTTAAATAAAGAAGGTTCATCATGAATTCCAAAGTTTTTATTTTTATTTTGTCTTTGCTGTGTGTTACTGCATTCGGCAGTGTACAGGCACAGGACAGCGTAAAAACAGCAAAGAAAATGCAGAAAAAAATTCAAAAAAAATTAAAGTTTGTGGATAAAAACGGTGACGGTTATAATGATAACGCTCCTGATCACGACAATGATGGTATTCCCAATGAGCTCGATCCGGACTGGCACAGACTTATGAAAGAGAAAAATAAGCTTCGGAAACCTAAGTTTATTGATTTAAACGGAGACGGTATAAATGATAACCTGCAGCAAATTCCATTAAAGCAGGGTAAACAGGTAAAGATAATAAAAAGTGAAAACGGATCTTCCATTAATAATAAGCAGCAAGGTCCAAAGGGTAGGGGCAAAAAGAAAAAAGGTGGTAAAGGGTAGCCGGATTTGCTTATTCAAGTGTCTGAACATAAAATATGCAGCAGAAATTTTTTTTACTTAACAATTGTTTAAGAATCAATTGTTATTGTATTCAAATTTGTTTTCATAAATCAAATAAATAGCAGGACAAATCTTTAAGCATAAGTTTTATCGGTCATCTTTACGACGAAGGCAGTACTCTGCTTGCTACAAAGGCGTTTCAGGATGCTACTGATTTTCATTTAAAGCACCCTGATTTGCCTCCTCTATTAAAACAAGGAGAAAATAATTGAGCAGATCAGTAAAAATTGCTTTAATTCAGCAGTCTGCATCCCGAAACATCGAAGATAATATTAAAAAGGGGACAGAGAATTTTATAAAAGCAGCTGAAAACAGTGCGCAGATAATCGTTTTTGCAGAGCTGGCTTTTACACCTTTTTATCCGCAAAATCGCTCCGGGTCAGATCCGGCCCTTCTTGCTGAAACAATACAGGGCCCGTTAACAGAGATATTTTCACAACTGTCTGCAAAGTACGGAGTTGTTACAGTTATGAATCTTTTTGAAAAAGAGGGTGATAAAACTTTTGATTCTTCTCCTGTTATTGATGCAGACGGAACAATCTTAGGCGTTACACGAATGGTTCATATACTGCAGGCGCCTAATTTTTATGAACAGGATTACTATGCCCAGGGAAATTCTCAAATGGTTTTCAGTACCCGTTTCGGGAAAATAGGAGTAGCAATTTGCTATGACCGCCATTTCCCTGAATACATGAGAGCATTAGGAATAAAGGGAGCGGAATTGGTTATTGTGCCTCAGGCAGGATCTGTGGGAGAGTGGCCTGAAGGATTATATGAAGCGGAACTTAAGGTTGCCGGATTCCAGAACGGGTACTTCACTGCTCTTTGCAACAGGGTGGGTAAAGAGGAAAATCTTACATTTGAAGGCAGGTCATTTGTAACCGGGCCTGACGGCCGCCTGGATAGCTCAGGCTCCTGCTCTTAAAGATGAAATACTCTATGCTGAAGTGAATCTGGATGAGGTTAAGAAATGTCATGCAAAAAAACATTTTCTAGCCTGAATAATTCACAAAAAAAGCTGTTTCATCCTATAATTTATTGTTTTATATTGAGTTTATTATAAAAACCCTTTACCTCTGGTAGTGGTCGATCAAATGGTTTTACCGTTTCATTAATTTTATTATACTGTACCTACCCTGAAAGGTTGCACAGAGGAGGTACAGTATAAATGAGTGAATATAAGAAGTTAACACATACG
>JAGGVB010000076.1 GCA_021158245.1 bacterium
ACTAACTGTGACAAGATATCAGACACCTTCATAGGCAAAAATTCTGTTATAGATAATGTAAGGCTGATTAAAAACTCTACTATTCTTTCCGCACCTGATAACCCTGTAATTCTTGAAAACGGAGTTTTTATAACAGACTCTCTGATTCAGCAAGGCGTAAGTATAGACTCAGGTGCAATGGTCAGTAAATCCCTTATTTTCAGAAACGCAAACATAGAAGACGGTGCCATTGTTCAAAAAGCAATCATAGGCCACAGCAGTAAAATTTGCAAAGGAGAGATAACCTCCTCTTTTGCCGGGCCTTTAACAGGGTTTCATCACCAATCTTTATTAATAGCTGCTATATGGCCCGGAGGCAAAGGCAACGTCGGATACGGAGCAAATGTGGGATCAAACCACACTGGAAAAGCTCCTGATCAGGAAATTTTCTGCGGTGAAGGCCTGTTTTTCGGACTCGGAGTAAACATCAAATATCCTGCAGATTTTTCAGAAGCCCCTTTTACAATTATTGCAACCGGCATTACAACGCTTCCTCAACGCATGACTTTTCCTTTTTCCCTTATTGATCAACCACGGAAAAGCATGGGCAAAAATGTGTTATCAGGGCTTAACGAGCTTTTTCCTGCATGGGTTCTCGATAAAAATGTGTACGGAATATTCAGGAATCAATACAAATACAGAGACAGATTAAAAGGATTATCCGACGGAATTGATCATGAAATTTTCAGGCCAGAAATTGTTAATATGATGATCTCGGCACGTACCCGCCTACATGAGATAAAAGATAAAAAAAATCTCTATTTTGACAGCGACATAAAAGGCATCGGTAAAAACTTTATTACTGACCAAAGCAGATTAGATGCAATTGAAACTTATACTTTTTTCATAAAATTTTATGCACTCAAAGAATTTATAGATGCTGCCAATTCCCTTGCAGAACAGAATAAAAGTATTCATTCGCTTTTTAATGATAATACAGACATGCCTGAGTGGGAATTTACGAAAAAAATACTGCATGATGAAGGCCTTGGCAAACTTTCTATCGGGGATTTATGTAAACTGTTCATTGAAACACAGAAAGTTATCCTTTTTAAAACTGTCGCGAATAAAAAACGTGACGACATCCGAGGCAAAAAAATTATACCTGATTACACATCAGCAACAACTCAGGCAGATAATACTGATAATGTAATAAGCCGAATCCGGAAGGAAACAGAAAGATATAAAAACATGATCAGTAAAATAATTGGATTATAGAAGAATTGTAAAAGAAAAATATACACAATGATATTTATACTGCCATTTTGGCGGAATAAACACAATACGTATACAAAATCGTTGTGCTTAATACAAGAGAAAAGAAATGACACTTGAAGATTTAGGATATAATTTAGAGTTGAAAAATTACCGAAAAGACCAAAATCTTGATTCATTTGGAGTAGCTCGAGTTATATCTGAGCACAAGGAAAGGTACATTGTTAAGACCACAGAAAAAGAATATGATGGTGAAATAATCGGAAACTTACGTTTTTCAGCACAAAACAGATCTGATTTTCCAGCTGTTGGTGATTGGGTTGCAATTTCTGAATATGATGACAACAAAGTGCTTATTCATTCTGTTTTTCCAAGAAAGACCATCATTGAAAGGCAAGCGGCCGGCAAGCAAGGCGAGAAACAAATCATAGCAACAAATATTGATTATGCCTTTATTGTACAAGCGGTTGACCGAGATTTTAATGTCAATAGATTAGAAAGATACCTGACAATATGTAATACTTCTAATGTAAAACCAATTATCATTCTCAACAAAATTGACTTGATAAAAGAAACTGAATTAGCAAAATTGATTACAACTGTTCAAGAAAGAATAAAGCAAATTCCGATAATTTCTATAAGCAACGAGTCCCTAAAAGGAATCGAAAGACTGAAACAGAATATAGAAAAAGGTAAAACTTACTGTTTGCTGGGTTCATCCGGGGTAGGAAAATCCACTCTTTTAAATAACCTTTCAGGTAAACAACAGATGAAAACAAATGCGATAAGTACAAGTACCAATAAAGGACGACACGTTACAAGCCATCGAGAATTATTAATTCTTGAAAATGGCGGAATTCTAATTGACAATCCTGGAATGAGAGAAGTTGGAATTGCAGATTCTACGGACGGATTAAATATTACATTTGAAACAATAGTAGAGCTATCTGAAAATTGCAAATTTAAAGATTGTACACATACGACAGAAATTGACTGTGCAGTTATAGCGGCCGTTGAAAATGGGGAAATAGATAAATCATCCTACAAAAACTATTTAAAAATGAAACGAGAAAAAGAGCATTTTGAATCAACCGTTGCTGAAAAACGAAAAAAGGATAAGGATTTTGGAAAAATGGTTAAGAATTATAAAAAAGGCAAAAAATTAAATAAGTACTAAGCACAACAGCCGCTCATAAGCCATTCCTCCTACGTCGGAACGGCTCATAGCGGCGAAACCATTAGCCAAAATGTAAAGAAATCGCAGAAAACTTATCATTGGGTATTAGGTATGTAAAGAATATTTGATTTTCTTATCAAAGTTTACTATCTTTGTATAGAAAAGCAAGAAAACTTTACAAAGGGAAATGGGATGTTGAAAAAGTTACCAATAGAAAAAGATGTTGAAACAAAAAAAGTTTTAAAAAAACTTACTTTTGCTCATCGTGCATTGGCAGAACTAAAAGGAATTGTGGCTACAATTCCAAATGAAAGCATTTTAATCAATACCTTGGGACTGCAAGAAGCAAAAGACAGTTCGGCAATTGAAAACATTATCACAACACACGATGATATTTATAAAGCAGAATTAAATCTTGGTGGATTTAAATCGTTAAATGCCAAAGAAGTTCAGAATTATATTTCGGCATTAAAAAAAGGATTTGCCTTAATATCGGGAAAAAAGATATTAACAAATAACGATATAATCGAAATTCAATCTGAATTAGAGAAAAATAGGGCAGGTTTTAGAAAACTACCTGGCACAGCATTGAAAAATGCGGCAACAGGAGAAACTGTTTATACCCCGCCGCAGGAATATTCGGAGATAATAAATTTAATGACAAAT
>JAGGVB010000077.1 GCA_021158245.1 bacterium
ATCCGCCCATGATTCACCTTTTCCATCGTTTTTCACAAGGACTTGTGTCTGATACTTTGAATTTGAAGTTTCGTCATTTCTCGCAGGTAAAAGCGATTGTCCCCTCGGAGGCCGAACAAATCCGCATTGCCGCAGTGCTTTCCACCTGCGACCGGGAAATTGAGCTGCTTAAAAAGAAACAGGAAAAAATAAAGGAACAGAAAAAGGGGCTGATGCAGAAGCTGCTGACAGGGGAAATTCGCCATCCGAAATTTTTAAAGGAGGGGCATTCATGAAATTTGAAGTCTATTGCGATGAATCCATGCCCGATCTTTTCACAACTAAAAAACCAGCTGGCCGTTACCTGATGATAGGTGGTTTGTGGTTGCCGGCCTCTTTGCGGGAAGAAATGAAACACAAGATTCGTAGATTGAGAGAGAAACACAATACCTGGGGTGAAATAAAATGGTCCAAGGTGTCACCATCCAGACTCTCCTTTTATCTTGACCTGATAGACATGTTTTTTTCGTACGATCTTGAGTTGCGGTCCCGATGCATTGCTGTGGATCATACTCAACTTAAAATGTCCTTGTACGACAACGACAGTGAACTTGGTTTTTACAAATTTTATTATCAGCTTTTGCACCATTGGATACTGGATTTTAATGAATACAGAATTTTCTGTGACATCAAGACGAATCGCGATCCTGATCGGTTAAAGGTACTTAAAAGATGTCTTCAATACGCAAATCTTTCATCGATTATTACAGACATTCAATCCTTGCCATCCAGGCAGGTTGTATTGATCCAGCTTTGTGATTTGCTGCTTGGAGCTGCAAGCAGCAGAATGAATAACACACTAAAAGCCGGTTCTGCAAAGAGTGAATTGGTTTGTTTTTTGGAAAAAGGGATAGGAATTGACACACTTGCTCCCACACCCAAGGGAACTGAGAAGTTCAACATCTTCAAGATACAACTAAATGGGGGATGGTAGTTGAACTGCCTTTAATTAAATCAAAGTTTTTTAACTTGATTACGTACTTTGACCATGCACAGATATCTGATTATGGTAACGGGCAGTCTTTTGGTTTTAAAGCAGACTTGAATCACATGGAAAGCATTCTGGATTTTCAATTTGTTTTTGAGAGAAGAATTCTCGGCAGAGAGTTTATCTCTAATTATTTCGGCCCATTTTATGAAATCCTCAGAAATACCTCGCTCGGCGAATTGATGGAGTATTACGAATCTCTCGGCGGGGATGTTTCAGGTGTTCCGCAGGAGTTCAGGGATGCACTTTATGAGATTCCTGTAAACAAGCAGATGCTGCTTCCCATGATGACGGAAAAGAGAAAAGGGTGGTTCGGTGCAATGCGGTTCAATTTTCTGCACCTTATTACTGCAATGGGATATTACCAGAGGATTGACGGTGAGGCAAACAGCGGGCTTATGCATCTCGGCGCAGCTCTGTCCCGTTCAATTCCCCTTATCAGTCTTGAGGCAAGCTATGATAAGTGGGGAGTTGACAATTTGAAAGATGCTACAACCCTTGATTATCGTTCTGTGGCACGGTTCGGAGTAGGGTATAAAGTTAAACCCTATCTTCTTCTGTATATGGATTATATCTGGAATTTCAAGATGAACGAGGAAACAGGAAGGTATGAACCTCAGGAGAGATTCCAGCCGAGGCTTGCGTTCAGGTATAATTTCGGAAAGTTTTAACTAAAATTGTTGTAAATAAAAAATATAGCCGGGGTTTTGCCCCGGCTTTTTGTTTGAACTGCTTAGAAAAATCTGTAATAAGTATAGCTTTCTGAGAAAGTCTTAACATGTTAAGATAAATGAAATTAAGGTTTATAAATAATGGATTAACTCCATATATTTCAGCAAATTTACTATGGGCTTGATAAAAACAATCTCCACAAATTTTGTTTGAATGCTGAATTATTATTCTTTCAGGTGTACCCAAATGTTTATAAATAAAAAGAATAAGTAGTAATTGAAAATATAATAGGAATAAAAATAAATAAACACTACTTGACAAATCTTTTTTTATTTTTTATATTTAGAAAGTTGATGGTATATTTTAAGTAGTACAGTAGTTGCATCTTTAGTTCAAACATCATACCATAATTGCAGCAAAGCAGTTTTTGCATCTGATTGCAGAGGATTAGTACATCCTGGAATTAAAAGGAGTATTTCCTCAATAAGAAAGATGCGCCAAAAATTATCCTAAAAAAGTCAAATTCCATTCAGGGGGAATTTGTGAAGCACGTGAAAGTTGTTAAAATATTACTTGGAATAATTTTAATATTCTTATTATTGTTTAATTTTGAATATATACATAAAAAATATAATATGAAAAATGAACTTAATATAGAATCAATAGATGTGAATGAATCTTATCACCTTTTTAAAACAAGCAATCCAATATTTTTGGATGCCAGACCTGTGGGATTTTTTAAATATGAACATATACCGAATGCTGTTTCATTACCATATACTATACATATTATAAAAAGTAAAATAAAATTTCTACCAAAGGATAGTTTGATAATTACTTATTGTGATCATTCTGGATGTACATTGGGTTATTTATTAGCAAAATATTTAAGAAAAAATGGATTTTCTCACGTATATTTTTTGAATGGAGGTATAGATTTGTGGAGGCAGAAAGGATATGATATGGATAGATTACAAATTGAAAAAAATAATTAAATATTAAGAGGTCATGTTATGATAAGTTGTTACCGGATTAATAGTTTGAAGAGATGGAATAAACAGGTTATAGTTTATTTAACCCTTACAGTTGTTCTTCTGTTCTTTTCTTGTTCAAACAAAATAAATAAAATAGTCGATTTTAGTGATATCTTTACACAGGTTGACTCACTTTTAATGGGTGATAATGATTCAATATCACAGCCTGTTGATGTAGCAAGAGTTGATGATAGTTCTTTTGTTTTTATTGATTTTTGGGCAAGAAGTATTTTTTCTTTATATAAAGCTTCGGGAAAAATAATGAGAATAGGTGAAACAGGTAGGGGACCGGGTGAATACATATGGCCTGACAAGCTAATAGCAAATAATGATAAGATATATTTTAGTGATTTTCAAACAAGGACGATACAGAAGATTGATATTCAGGGAAAATATTATAACAAAATAATAGTTGATTCGCCAATAAGAAGGTTTTGTATTGATAAGTATAACAATTATTATATATTAGCCCCATCAAAAGAACAACTAAGGGTATATGATAAAAGAGGAAAACTAAATAAAAAGCTTTTACCTGTTAATGAAAAGTATAAATATCCAATATCAAAATTACATGGAGGAGGGATATGTTATGATAATAATAAATATATTTATTTTGCAAATGTTATTGGAGCTGAGATTTATAAAATTAAATTAGATTCGTCTTACATAGAAAAATTCAGCAGAATAAGTTCTCCTGTCTACAAAAAAGTGCCAATGAAATTACAGGGGGATTCATATTTAAATTTTGACGGGCCAAAAAGGCGTAAATTATTGGAGCAAGTTACTAAAATAATGAATTTGTATTTTATTGATACTTCGAAAGGTTATGTGGCAGTTTATTTAAAGGATGGTGACAATTTTAATTTTATTGAAATTTGGGATAAAGATGGAAAGCTATTAAGAGTAGCAATTTTTTCTCAAAGTGAGTATCCTATTGGATGTAGCAATGGAGAAATTTTTACAATTAAAGAAAGAACGATAGCTGGTAATGAAGATAAAATAGAGTTTTGGTTAAATATTTATCATATTAATGATATAACAAGAAAATAATAATTTCCGCTATATATTTAAGGTATAGTGGGAATATGGAGGAAGTAAAAATGACAAAATGGATTTTTGTGTCAGTTGTTGTGATATTATTATTGACTATATTTAATGTAAGTAATGTAAGATTGTTAAATGCGGAAAAAAATGTTTCAGGAACTTGTTTTAATCATGCTAATTCGGATTGTCAGTCTTATCAATTACCGCATGGTACACTTTGGGTATGTCAGGAAGGTTATAAAGGCCATAACTGCAGTGATACATGATAGTAATAAGTTGTGGCATGTTAAAATAATAAAATAATGCCTTTATTTAAAGTTTAATTTTTATAAAAGTGTGATTTGGCAGTTGTATCAAATTCTTGTATATCCTTAATTTGTAAAAGGTTGCAATATTTAAATTGCAGCCTTTTACTTTTCTGCCTCCGGGGCTGTATCAAAAGTCCTTTAAATAGTACATAGATTTCTAAAGTAAAAACACTTGAAAGGCACCCCAAGTTATTGTAAATTATGTTTATAACAACAAAGACAATAACAAAAAAAGGAGCACCTTTCAAGTGAAAGCTAAAATACAGTTAAGACAATAAAAACTTCATTCACCGGTGGTAAATTAAGCCTTTATCCATAGAAAACCCGGAAGAGCCTTATGTTCTAAATACTGAATTATGACTTTTTAAGGGAGATCCTGCTTTTCCCTACCTCCTCAAACTCGCTGTTATGCGTTTCGGATTTAATAAAATTTCCATAGCATCAATAATGCTTTTACAAATTATATCCGAGTTTAAAATTGTAGCTTTTGCTGCTCCTTCTTCCTGAATCACTGCAATACCGAGTTCTGCACTTCTTACCATTTCATTATCATTAAATCCGTTTCCGATAGCGCAGACATTTTGTTTTTCGAGAGATTTCACAAATTTTGCTTTTTCTTCTGCCTGCGTATCTGAACTTAAAATTTTAAGAGAGCAGGGCACAGATTTCAGCTCTTTTCTTGCCATTCCGAATGTATCTGCAGTAATAACATGGATTTTTACGAAATCGGACAGTTTCAGCAGTCTTTCTCTCACACCTTCAATCAACTTACCGTCAATAGCAAGAGTGCCGTTAAAGTCAAAAACAAGGTGTTTGATGTTTATATTATCTGACCCGGGTATTTGTATTTCAATCATTTCATAACCCTTAATTTTTTGTAAGACAAGTACAGAACAACACCGTCGTGGTCAGATGACCTTAACGGAGAATCTTTGATTCTGCTGAAATATTCCGGTGTGTCGCAGTTACCGCGGCAGAAGACAATATCTGACACGGATTTTTTTAAATTCTGCGAAACAAGGATGTGATCAAAACAGGCGCTGTTGCCCTGATAAATAAATGAATATCTTTCATTTTCTGCAGCTTTAAAGATTGTATCAAAAAGAGGGGGTGTAACAGGAGATTTGGCATGGAAAAAAGATCCGGATTTCTGCTGTCTGCCTGATATCTCTCCCAGAATGTCAGCATATCCGTCGGTAAACTGAAAGGAGTTAAAGTCTCCTGCCACAACTATTTTAAGATTTTTATCAGATGTCTGCAGCTTTTGAATCAGTTTTGCAATTGATACGCTTTGAAGGAATCTTTTCTTCCTGATCCTGAGTGAATCCGGGCCGTCTATTCCATATAGCGACCGTAAATGAACTGCTATCACAACAATGGGAATATCAGCTCTGTTTTTTATATGACAGAATATTGCAAGAGGAGGGCGGTCGTGAAGGAGAGAGTGTTTTTGTCCCCAGTTGAATTTTTTGTTTTTGCAGTATTGAATTACTGAGTCGACAATAATGTTTTTATCCGTAAGAAAACCCACATCCATGCCTGAAGGGTCATTGCCGTTTTTCAGAAAACATTTATAGGATGTTTCAGGGCTCAGTTTTTTTATCTGCTCTGCAATATCTTTAAGTACCTGCTTATTCTCAACTTCTTCAACAGCAAGTATATCAGGCAGATTCATGGTTTTTAATATAAACAGAGCTCTTTTTTTAATCATAAGCCGATATGTTTTGCGGGACAGAACAGCATCTATTGTTGTGTTGTCGTCTATTGTATCAAACATGCGTTTGAGGTTAAATGTACCGATTGTAATTTCGTTTCTGTTTTTTTCCCTCGCTCTGTGTGGTGTCGGCTTTTTCCCAAGAGCGATAAATTTCGGTAAAATTTTATACTGTCCGTAAGAGAATGTCATAATACCTTTTACTGCATCAATTTTTACTCCGCTGAAAAACCGCTGTTTTTTACCTCCAATTCCATCAGGATCGATTTTTATTACTTCTGGGTTGCCGTCCCACACAGGGAATCCTCTCTGACCGGGAAACAGAATCCCGGGTTCGCGGAATGCCCTTTTCCCGGAAAGGGAGATGAATGCCTCTCCGTATCTGTCCGATGGGCCGCAGATAAAGAGTTCTGAAGAAGAAACACGCATGCCTTCAAAACGCTCAAGAAATTGTTTTCTATTTATCAATTCAGGAAGTTTAAAGCAGGGCGGAAGCTTTTTTGTATGTCCTTTTTTTATAATTTTACCGATTAAACTAATCTCGGTTAATTTATGAAATTCCTTAACTTTGCCTTTTATGTCTACAATATCTCCGACTTTTACTTTTGGTTTATATTTAGTGTATACAAAAATTCCGTCGGAAGTAGCAGGATTATTATCACTCCTAGTTATGGGAGTCTGCATAAAGAAGCCGTTTTTTGCAATACCTGTCACAATATTTTTTTTCAGAAATACAGTTTTCCCCTCAAAAGGTGAATAGAGCCCTTTCCCCTGAATTTGGAATATCTCTTTTTTATTGTTGGGATATCCGTACAAGCCTGAAAGTAAAATGAGAATTAAAAGTATGTATACAATTTTCCTTATTGCAGGAATATGGGCAGGGGGATTTCTAAGTGGATTCATAATTGGGGCTCATTTTTTTCGTATTATTGTGCCGGAAAATTCTGTTTCCCAAGGTTAACTTGGGAAACAGAATGCTAATGTATTTATAATTGATTTGAAAAGATTGCTTCGTTATCCGATTGTACGAACTCCTCGCAATGATAAGGAATACATGCAATCTCACTTTTTCTTTTCAGTACTTTTTTCCCCTTTTGATTTTTCTGTGTAGAGCTCTGCTGTACGGCTGATAATTTTCTGGAATTCTTCAGCCATGTTCTGCGGTTTGTCTACTGCTCCGTCAAAAAGCAGGGCTGTTGAAAACAGGCTGTTTGTCAAATCGTCAAGAACAGGGTCTTTGGGATCCTTTTTATAGATGTCAAGCATATTTGTGATAATCGAATGATTCTTATTGATCTCCATTACTTTCGGAACAGCAGATATTTCCTGATTAAGCATGGACATAATCTTCTCCATCTGGGAAGACATTGCTTTATTCTGACTTACAAGAATTGCAGGGCTTTTAACGAGCCGGTTAGACAGGCGAACATCTTCCACCCGGCTGCCCAGTATGTTTTTCATTCTGCGTGTCAGAGTTTCTAACTCTTTTACAACTTCCCTGTCAGGCTCTTCTTCTTTATTTTCAGTACTTCCGGCTTTTTTTATTTCATCGGGATCAGCCTGATCCACGGATTGGATTTGTTTGCCTGAAAATTCCATGAGGCCTGGCAGTGCAAATTCATCGATCGGGTCAAAGCAGTACAGCACTTCAATATCTCTGTCATTAAATATTTCCAGAGTCGGATTTTTTTCAACAGCATCTCTCGAAGCCCCTGAGAGGAAGTATATTTTTTCCTGATTTTCAGCCATTCTGTCAACATACTCCTTTAGAGATACAAGCTCATCCTTGCCCTTGCATTTTGATGAGTTGAACCGGAAGAGGCCTGCAATCTGATCCTTATGCTGGAAATCAGTATATCCCTCCTTAATTATTCTGCCGAATTCCTTATAAAGAGAATTATACTGTTCGGCATCTTTTTCAGCGATATCAGAAAGATGAGAGAGAAATTTACCGGTTAATGTATTTTTTATCTTAATCAGATATGGATTTTCCTGCAGAGTTTCTCTTGAAATATTTATAGGCAGGTCGTCGCTTTCCACAACTCCTCTGATAAACCGAAGATACTGCGGCAGTATCTCCTTTGCGTGGGGATCTACCATTACTCTTTTCACAAAGAGCTGTACTCCCTCCTCCTGCTTGCCAAGCCCCAGGAATTCCAGATTGTTTTTGGGGACGAAAAGCAGGGCATTAAACTGCAGCGGTACATCAGCGGAAAAGTGCAGCCATGTAACAGGGTCCTCTTCCTGATGTGCAATAAACTTAAAGAATGATTTATAGTCTTCATCTTTAACGGAATTTTTCGGATCCCTCCATATTGCGGAAATTGTATTAACCCTGTCTTTATTTAAAATTATGGGGAAAGGGACAAAGTTTGAATATTTTTCAATTGCGCTTTTTACTGTATAGTCATTTGCAAATGATTCTGCATTTTCCCTGAGAAAAACAGTAATGGTTGTGCCTCTTTTAACTTCCGTGTCAGCCTGGCGGATATGGAACGAGCCTTTTCCGTCGCTTTCCCATAAACAGGCAGGCTCTTCCGGAACTGCGGATTTTGTAATAATCTCAACTTTTTCGCCTGCCATGAATACCGAATAAAATCCTACGCCGAATTTTCCGATTAATGATAAGTCTTTGTCTTTTGATTCTGAAAGATTTTTAATAAAATCTGCTGTTCCGGATTTTGCAATTGTTCCTATGTTGTTTCGGAGTTCTTCAGCGGACATCCCAATTCCTGTATCTGATATGATGAATTTTTTATTATCCGTATCAAGAGTGATGTTTATCTCAAGATCCAGATTTTTATCGCAAACAGGTTCTGCAAGCAGCATTTTCAGTTTTACCTTGTCAAGGGCATCTGCTGCATTTGATATAAGTTCACGGATAAAGATATCCCTGTGAGTATAGAGGGAATGTGTAAGAATTTCAAGAAGCTGGCTTATTTCAGCTTTAAATTTATAGTTGCTTGTTTTTGCTTTTTCTGCTGTCATGACTGATTCCTCCCATTGGTTTTCAAGACGTTAAATATTACATATTTTAGGAGGATTTGTCAAGTGAAAAGAAAGGGTAAACTTGCACCCCCCGAAAAACCGGTTGATGAACATGCAGTAAGGTCATTAAAATAAATGGAGTTAAAAGGCATAAATAAATTGAAAAAGGTTCTCCGATTTGTTATATTAAATTGACAAAAAAAACTA
>JAGGVB010000078.1 GCA_021158245.1 bacterium
ACGGCAAAGTCATAAGGCAGATAGAATCACCGGCTTACTGGCCAATGGGGCTTGCCTGGGACGGTAAATATCTCTGGAATGCAGATTATCGCGGAAGGACCGATAAATCCGAAGATATGGACGGTATAATTTTCAAGATAGATCCCAAAGACGGAACCATATTAAAAACTCTGCATGCACCTTCACGCAGCCCCAAGGGATTAGCATGGGACGGCAAATATCTATGGTGTGTTGACGACAGATACGATAAAGTAATCCAGTTCAGCACAGATGACGGTACAACAATAAAATCATTTCCTTCTCCGGCAAAGGATCCCAAAGGAATAACATTTGACGGCAAATATCTATGGATTTCAGACAGAGGGGCTGACGAGATTTATATGGTTGACCCTAATACCGGTTACGTTATTGTAATTGCTACAGCCCCGGGCAACTATGTTCACGGGCTGGCAGTAGACGGCAAAAAACTTTGGGCTGTTGATTATGAAGACGATAAAATTTACCAGTTGAAAATCAGAGATAGTGAAAAACTCATCCGTAAAGATACTGCCTTTCATAAGGTTGTTTTTAACCATAATGTTACATGCTACGGCCCTGGAAAGATTAAAACACTAAATGTATTCATTGCTTTGCCTGCAGACAGAGACAATCAAACCATATTAAAAGATTTTAAATACAATATCAAACCGGCAAAAATTGAAACTGACCAATGGGGCCAAAAAACCGCACTATTCAGCTTTACGGATTTAAAACCCGGCGACAAAACAGAAGTACAGGTTACAACTATATTCAAATCATATAATGTTAGATATTTCATCTATCCGGAAAATGTGGGTTCCCTTGACGACATACCAAAGGATATTAAAAACAAATATCTTGCAGACAATGAAAAATACCAGATTAATAATCCTATCATTAAGGAAACTGTCAAAAAAGTAGTAGGCAACGAAAAAAATCCGTATTGGATAATGCGGAAAATACATCAATATCTCATCGGTCATCTTCACTATCTCATGGATGGAGCGTGGGACACAGCTCCCACTGTTCTTACAAACGGGCACGGGTCATGTTCCGAATATTCATTCTCTTTTATTGCTCTCTGCAAGGCTGCAGGGCTCCCTACCCGTTATGTGGGATCAACATGGGACAGAAAAGAGCTTGCATACATGGATGATGTTTATCACAGGTGGGTGGAAGTGTATCTTCCAGGTTACGGATGGATTCCTACTGACCCCACTCACGGTGACAGGAAAAGCCCGAGAGATCAGGCATCTCCGATTGGGTTTGTCAGTAATGCTGCTCTTATTACTACACAATCAGGAGGCGGATCCAGAACAATGGAGTGGACTTACAACAGCAACGTAAGATACACAACTGAACCAAAAACAAACTTGAATATTACTAATTATTCTGACTGGGATAAAGTTGACAAATCAACTATCAAAGGAATAAAATAGAAGCTAACTGAATAAACGGAAGATGTGGCAATCTCCAGAATTAAGCACACAAATTACGGAGATTGCTTCTTCCTGAAATGCCTGAATCACAACGACAGGATTATTATCTATGATACAATCTTCGTTGTAGAATTTACATATTTTTCATTTCATTTGTATCTCTGATTTTCTGGCTTGATACTGAACTGAGTGGGAAATGCCGGCATCTGCTAATCTCCGTTAAAAAAATGTTAAAAAGCGAACGCCCGGAATCAAATTCTGTTTGAGTCCCGATTTTACTATTAATAAAAAGAATCGGGATCAGACAGACGAACTTTCTTAACGCTGCTTCATTCTTATTTTCGAGCCGGAGATTTTCCTAATGCCGGAAAAAATTATTTATAAAAACTATTTTTAAACTGAATATGATTACTTTATTATCATAATCTATTAATTATATGAAAAACCTATCTGTAATTCCCCATGCATTTCAGCATAACCCAAAAAATCTTCTGTTAAAATTCTTGCATTTATCTCTTTACTATCTTAAATTTATGTCTCTTTAACTATAAAACCTGAAACCGGAGGAGAATTGGAAAATATAATCCCTGTAATTTCCCGTGAATTATCATTATCTAAAAAAAGTGTTAAGAACACAATTGAGCTTCTCGAAGAAGGGAATACCGTACCGTTTATAGCACGCTACAGAAAAGAAGTGACCGGAAGCCTGAATGAAGAAGAAATACGAAATATTGAAAGCAGGTCACTCTATTTAAAGAATCTGAACTTCAGAAAAAACACAGTACTCAAATCCATTAAGGAACAGGAAAAGCTGACTCCTGACTTAAAGAAAAAAATTATTGATGCGCAAAAACTTCAGGAACTTGAAGATCTTTACCTTCCGTTTAAACCGAAAAGGCGTACAAGAGCCACTATTGCAAAAGAAAAGGGACTTGAACCTCTTGCCGAACTTATTCTTGATCAAAAAACTGTTTCTGGTACACCTTTTGATTATGCAGAACAATACATCAACAAAGACAAAAATATTGACACAGCAGAAATGGCTCTTGCAGGAGCACGGGATATTGTCTCTGAAATTATCGCGGACACTGCTGAAATCCGGCAGGAACTCAGACGGATTATGTCAACAACAGGTATAATAAATGCAGAGGCAAAAAACAATGACGCTTTAATAAAATATGAAATATATAAGGAATTTTCAGAACCTGTAAAATCCATCCCCCCTCACAGAATTCTTGCCTTGAACAGAGGTGAAAAAGAAAACCTCCTCAAAGTCCGGATTGATGCGCCGGAAGACAAAATGATTTCGTTAATCCGGGATAAAATAATAAAAAACGGATCCTCTGTATTTACAGGGGAATTGGAAACATCAATTGAAGATGCATATAAAAGATTAATCTTTCCGTCAATTGAGAGGGATATCAGAAAAGAACTCAAGCAGAAAGCTGACAGCCATGCAATAAACATATTTGCAAAAAATCTTCGGGCTCTTCTGTTAACTCCTCCGTACAGAGACAGAATAATTATGGGAATTGATCCCGGATTCAGAACAGGCTGTAAAGTGGCTGTAATTGACTCTACAGGCAAATATCTTGAAGGCAGTGTAATCTACCCGCATCCTCCTCAGAATAAATGGGAAGAAGCCCTGATTTTGCTTAAAGACCTTGCTGAAAAACACAAGGTTGAGATAATTGCCATCGGCAACGGTACTGCATCAAGAGAGACTGAAAAACTTGCTGCAGAATTTATATCTCAGATCGGCAGAAAAATACTTTACACAATTGTCAGTGAGGCCGGAGCTTCGGTTTATTCAGCCTCAGCAGTTGCAAAGCAGGAATTTCCTGACCTTGAAGCATCAATGAGAGGGAACATTTCCATTGCAAGGAGACTTCTGGACCCTCTATCTGAACTTGTAAAAATAAGCCCGCGTTCAATAGGAGTAGGCCTGTATCAGCACGATGTTAATCAAACCGAACTTTCCAAAACTCTTGATGATGTTGTTGAGTCGTGTGTTAATCTTGTAGGTGTAGATCTGAACACAGCGTCTGCATCTCTGTTAAAGTATACTGCAGGAATTAACAGCAGAGTCGCAGAGAAAATCATTGATTACAGAGAGAATAACGGTAAATTTTCAGCAAGAGACGAAATTAAAAAAGTTCCCGGCCTGGGAGAACACGGGTTCATGCAGGCAGCAGGATTTTTAAGAATCCCTGATGCAGAAAACTTTTTTGATTCCACAGCAGTGCATCCGGAGTCTTATGATGCGGCTATTAAACTCCTGGATTATCTTGAGCTGTCAATAGAGGAGGTAAGAGAAAACGGCTCTGTTGTATCAAAAAAAATAAGAGACAAAAAAGTATCTTACACTGAGCTTGCTGAAATTTGTAATTGCGGAGAACAGACTCTGCAGGATATAATTGCAAGCCTTGAAAAACCAAACAGAGACCCGAGAGACAGTATGGATAAACCAATACTGCGCAGTGATGTCCTCAGCATGGATGATCTTTACGAGGGTATGATCTTAAAAGGCACAGTAAGAAATGTTGTTGACTTCGGCGCTTTTGTTGACATAGGAGTTAAACAGGACGGCCTTGTTCATACAAGCAATCTTTCGGACAAATTTATAAAAAACCCCCTTGATGTTGTTTCAGTAGGTGATGTAATTGATGTGGAAGTATTGAGCATTGATAAGGAAAGGGGAAGAATAGGATTAAAACGGTTAGCGGGTTAAACAATCTGTACTACCTGGATATCCTGAACAGCATGTCTCCCACCTGAATCTTGTAACCCTGCAGGTTATCAATAAACTTAACTGCTGCAAGGTTCGACTCAACCCGGATTGCTTCTACTGTTCCGATCTTCTTTAAAGATGTACCGCCTATTTCTGCATCTGCGGACTGACGATAAAGATGAAACCTCGTTCCCGCTTTTATGCCGTTGTCTGATCCCAAATTTATCAGCCCCAGCCCCGGATATTCAGCAACTATTTTTACAATCCGGCAATCCGGCACATCAAAAGAGGATACTTGTTCTCCTTTGTGCCCTCTTGGCCTGTAGAAATAGTAATCAAACGGCGCAAGAGTTATTGTAATGGAAAGTCTGTGCATATTCGCACTGTCAACAGGATCACGGCCGAATGAGTAATTTGTTTCAAAATTAAAAGTTCTCATAGGTACGGAAAAAAATCCCCCTGCTTTAATTCCCTGCCTGTCAAATCCTGCTCTAAGTCCGAATCCGCCAGCTATCTCCCATTCACATCCTGCATGCAGACTTTTTCCAAACCGGGAACCGTATTCAGCATCCATTGAGATTGTAACTGGATAAGTAAACGGCCTGACTCCAATACCTCCACGAATAATGGAGGGAAACTGCTCTTTTAATCCGCTTTCTGTGTTCCATTTAACACCTGCACCGACATTCTGCAGAACAGCACCTGCGGATAAACCCTTTGCTATCTTTACAAAGAGGCCAAAATCAAATCCGTATCCTGTTGATTGAAAATCAGAAAGGTTGTGAACAAAATATTTTGCAGTAACTCCTCCGTAAATCCTTTCTGTAACAGGGACGCCCCAGGAAATCATGTAAGCACTTTCAGCATTTGAAAAACTGCCTGTCTCTCTGCCCAGCCAATCCCTTGCTTCTATATTATTTACTCCAAGCCTGATCCAGCTTATTCCAATCGTTCCCTTCCAGCGTGACGGTAAAACAGCTGAAAGATATGAATACTGCCTGCTCATAGAAAGGAATTGATAAGAGGCAACTATTTGTGCAAGTTTAAGCTGCCCTATACCGGCCGGGTTCCAGTAACAGGCGCTGGCATCATCAGCAATACCTGTAAAAGCGCCTCCCATTGCAAGTGCCCTTGCTCCGGCTCCCATACGCAGATAAGCCCCGGGCAGGCCTGCTCCCCTGTCCTGAGCATGGATATTCAGATAAGAGAGCATCACTCCGGCAAATACTGCTATATAAATACCTGCCTTTTTTATTGAGTTTTTATTTAAAACTTTTAATCTCATCTGATTACTGCAATCTTTCTTACAAGTGTCTTGATTTCCGGACCTGTAACAACACAAAAATA
>JAGGVB010000079.1 GCA_021158245.1 bacterium
ATATCCTGAAGCCTCTCCTGTAAAGGTTATAAGAGTTGTGTCAGGAGGCAGATTGCCGTAATGCACAACTACATGCGCAACACCAATTGCATTATCGCTTTTCAATGTAGCCTCTGCAACTCCTTTACTGTCTGTTTTTGCACTATTTTCAATAGTACCCTTATCTGTTGCAAAAACAACATCAGCATTGTAAATTGCAACCTGTGTTGTCTTTCGTTTAAGCTGCACTGTAATTTTCGATGTGCTTTTTCCATCTGCAACAATAATATTCGGGTCAGCCTGAACAGTCTTCTGAACTGCTGCAAAAGTAACCTGTTTGGAATAATTAACCCCATCCACATAAATACTGACATTTGCAGTCCGGTCATTCTCAGTACTCGCAACAGGTTTAATATATGATATTGCAAGTCCTGATGAATTTGTGTATGCAACAGAATCCATACTGCTTAATGAAGTAGAGAATTTAACTTTTATTCCGGAAACCGCACTTCCGGAAGCATCTCTGACTTCAGCAGTTATCATGCATTTATCAACGCCGTTTGCAAGCGGATTTTCCGGGCTTGCAGTTATTCCCACGGAATATGTGGATTTTGTAAAATTAACGAGAACCGTATCAAGAAGTGTACCCCCGTATCTGCCTATGACCTGAGCTGTCCCCACCTTTTTTTCACTCGTAAGATTAACCTCTGCAACTCCGCTGCTGTTTGTTGCTGCGGATGCAGGAATACTGCCGAGAGTGGTTCCGAACCTTACTTCTCCGTCAGGCACTGCAATATTGGTAGATGTTTCTTTAAGGCGGGCTTTTATAGTTGTTGAACTGCTGCCATCAGCAAGGATTGAAGCTGATGAACTCTCCATAACAAATGTAACTCCGCGTAATCCAAGTACATTTGAAGTGGCAAGAGTATCCCATTTTGCAGAAATAACCGCAGTTGTATCATTTTTCCTCGCAGGGCTCGTATAAACCGCTTTAATGATTCCCTGATCATCTGTTGTTCCTGAATAAGATATACTGCCCACAGATGGAGTAATTACTACATTTTCACCAGCTACCGGTTTAGCAGAATCACCGAGCACAACAACTTTTATTATTGTTGTGTCTATACCGTTTGCGAGTATGCTCGGCCTTGTGCTTGTGAGCTGAATTTGCGCTTCAAAACGCGAAATTATATTAACTTCCACAGATGCAGCAGCTTTTCCATAAGATGCCGATACTCTCGCTGTACCTGTTTCATTTCCTGCAAAAAGCCGGACCTCTGCCCAGCCGCTTGTATCTGTAACCGCGCTTACTGCGGAAAGTGTACCGAGGTTTGTGGAAAAATTAATTTTCTTTTTTGAAAGAGGATTTCCCGAATCGTCTAAAAGGCGGATCCGTACAGTGCTGACGCTTGTACCAACAGCAATACTGGACGGTAATGCCTGCATATCTATAAGTACAGCAGCACCCTCGCCTATTGAACTTGTAGGGTCAATAGGGCTTTTGGGGGTACAGGAAAGCAGGAACATTACTCCTGTGCCAATCAGCGCTGTAATTACAAAAAACAGAGCAGTTCGATTCAGTTTTGACATGAGACTCCCTCCATGTGAGCCTCCCTTGAGAGGATTAGGCTCGCTTTTCTATGTTTTTTTCTGCTTCTTTTTCACTGTTTTTCCTCTCTTTGTCAAGAACAATTACCCCTTGAAAGACAATTGTTATTCTGCTTGCTGATTTTTCCTCTACCTTTAACGTAACCTCATTTACCCTCAAAATAAAAGGCAAATGAGGAATATCATCTAAAAACTTTGTAAAATCTGTAAACCTCCCCTGAAGCTGAATAGCCAGCGGCAGCTCCACAACAGAACTTTGAGAATCCTTAAAAATAGCAAGGCTTGGATAATTTGGTGTTATTGACACAAGAGATATATCATACTTTTTCACAATTCTTTCAATCTCTCTTCCAAGGTCAAGTAAATTCTCTGCAGGATAGAACCGTTTTTTTCCTCTTTTAAGCCTTGCTTCAAGGCTGTCAACAAGAGTATTCACTGACATAAGTTCCTGCTCGGAAATCTTCGCCTTTTCCCTTTTTTCAAGTACTTCTATTTTGTGTTTAAGCTGCGACCCTTGCTTACTCAGCGGCATATAGGAAAACACGGCCCATATTAAAAACAGGACAACTGTTACAGATGGTATAAGTATAAGCTTTTTATTCACAAATTTCTCCTGTTATTCCTTCAAATAAGCGCTGATCTCAAACATGTAACTTTTATCTTCTTCGGAAGTTTCCTCATGCCCTACTGTTACTTCGCTGAAAAATCCCGACTTTTCAAGTTCAACCACAAATTTGGCAAGATAAATACCTGCGTCATTAGGAGGATTTTTTGTCCATCCCGCCATTTTAAGGACCGTCTTAGGCTTCTCAGTCTCCGCATTCTTCTTTTTGGCCGCTCTAACGCGTCTTGATGCCTGCGGTTTCACCGCCTCCTTGCCGAAATCCATATATATTAATTTTAAATGATCAGGAATTATATTTGAAACAAGCCGTAAAATATCAATTACTGTACTATCCTGGCTTGATTTTGTTATTAAATCATTAAGCTGTCCGCTTAGAAGTGCCTGCCTTTTTTTAAGCCTTGCAAATTCATCTCCTCTGCTTGGCGCTTTTCTTATTCTCGCTTCAATTTCAGCAACATTTCTTCCAAGCTTAACATTGTGATTTTTTACTGAATTTGAGATAAGCAGCAAGACAATCATCAGGCCGCCTGCTGCATAAGCCATTATTTTTTGAACTGCAGCATTCTTATGTATTTTTTCAAACGGTTCCGGCAGGAGATTTCTCTCTGCAGAACTTTCAAGCGCAACAGAAAGGCATACAGCCTGTTCAAGAAATTTCTGTTCAAATCTTTTCTGATTTTCTTCACCGCCTGCAACTTTTATATTATCAGGCATTGGAAATGTTGAAACCGGTATTGATAAATTTTCTGCGAGCACTTCAGAAAGATGTTTTAATCTTGCTCCTCCTCCTGCAAGATATAAAGAGGATACATCCGTACCTCCGGAATTTTCTTTATAAAAGACAAATGATCTGTGGATTTCACCTGACAATCTCTCTACAACAGGACGCATCATTGCGCCGACTTCTGTTAACGGCGCTCCCCTGAAAGTCATTCCGTCTGAAAAACCTAGAGGATATCCGTATCTCTGTTTAAATTCCACTGCTTCATCTGATGAAAACTGTATTGCTCTGCCTTCATGGAAAATTGTGCCTGTAACAGATTTGGTGAAATCATCTCCTCCTACTGCAATCTCCCTGAAAAAATCTACTAATCCATCTTTAAAAAAGACAAGCACGCTGTGCTCTGCGCCTATATCAAGAATTGCCGTTGATCCGGTTCTCTGCTCCTCCGGCAAAAAATCCAGCAAATTCGACAGAGACACTATTGACGGAATCGCTTTATGTGGAATAATGTGATTACTTGTAAAACTTAAAAGCCTGTTATAAACTTCTGCTTCCGGAAGCCCTAAAACTACATATTGTGTATTTCCGGGGGTATCAATATCAGGGCCCACAGCAGTGCAGTCACAAATAACACTGCCCCCGCCGATTTCACCCTCAACCTGCTGTGACAGCCCCAGTCTTACTGCTTCCTGCATATCCTTTGCAGGCATTTTTGGAAAACTTTCTTTTTTTATAATAAGTTGGGGGCTGTCAAACCCTGCAACTATCTTTGCTTTCTTTCTAAGGTTTTTCGGCAAAACTGACGAAAATATCTCATCAACCTTGGCAGAAAGATCATACTCCTGATCGCTTATAGCGAATCTTCCGTACGCTTCAATCAGGAAAGAACTTCCCCTCCTTCTTAAAAGCATGTACTTAATGCTTGTACTGCTTAAATCAACACCGAGGACAAAAGGCCAGGGCTGTTCTTTCTGGTATGTAAAACTTTTCTGTTTCACTTGATCTGTCCCGTATTCATTATTGATAAGTCCAGTTGCTTACAGTAACCTGATTGCCTCCGCTTCCGGTCTGAAAGGCTGCAAATGCCTGCATATAGGTTACATTCTGCTGTACCTGTACATTACCGAGCCATGAAGCTGAAACATCGCCGTTTGTTACAACTCCTCCGTTTACACGTATAGTTGCTCCATACCATATTCTGTCCATATAAGTATTGGAAGAATTTACCACATAAATAACACCTTGTACATTCGAACCGGGATTTAGAGTAACACTGCCGTCAACAACAAAAATACCCCATATTTGTATATTAGTTCCTACATTCAAATTTCCGTAAACATGAGTTACATTCGGCTGGCCTGTACCGGGAACAAAAAAACTTCCGAGATAATTATTAAGAGGAGACCAGTTGGCTACAGGCTGATCATGATTCTGGCCGGAAGGAGATGAAAGAGCATACAAAGCTGCCACATCTATAGTCGGAATATCTGTATTCTGCAGAAGAAGGTTGTTATCTTCTATACCCGATTCATTATAAGCTTTGATTCCTGAAATACTGCTTTTTGCAATAATCACTCTGTCTGCTATGGTCCCAGATTGAACGTCAACAACGACCGTACTTGATGAATTGCCGTAATCAGAAGTCACGCTAAGCTGCTGGTTTCCTCCGTCTGATTCAAGATTTATATATACACTTGCATTCCCCACAGAGATGTTCATTTCATTATTGTCAGTTGTGAGCACACCTTTTTCAATTGCTTTTATTCCGAAAAATACTCCGCTCTCAGCAGCATAGTCTGCCTGTACCCTCTCTGCGGTTTTTGCAATACTTACGCCTTCATTTCTCATCAGCATTGCAGCACCCATGCCCATAAGCGCGAGAGTAACCACAAAAATCAGAACATAAGCTGACCAGAAACCATTTTCTTCTTTTAATAAACGCATCACAAATCCCCACACAATTTAATTATAAAAATTTCTCGGAGAAATCTGTGTCGATAGTTCATAACTGTGGCTGTCATCTCCAACTGTTATATCAATCTTTACACGCCTGATATCGTTTCTCGGCCAGTAAAAAGGAGATATAACAGAGCCTGCTTCATCATAATAAGTTATATTGAAATTTTTAACACCCACAATTACTTTACTCATTGTACCGAACAATCCTTCTGACCTTTTAATTGCCCCGCTGTTTAATTGATATTCAATGTTGGAATAAGACGGAGTATCAAATTGTATGTCATCGGCAAGTCCGAAATCTATATCATTTGAACTCTGTACCGTACGAATTTCTGCAATCATTCTTTCAATCCCTATACGCGTTGACTGGATAAGGTCTTTGCCTGACCTGACTGAAAGATAAGCATTTATGTTTGCTTTCAGAAAAGGGAGAAGGGTTGCTGATATAATTCCTATAACAACAATTACAACAACAAGCTCCATTAAAGAGAAACCTTCTTCCCTCCTGATTTTCATTTTTTTGCTTTTGATTTTAAAAACCTTCATTTTATTCTTTCTGAAAACTCAATTTGACAAAATTGCAGACAAATCCACATTAACATCTGGCCCGCCTACATTAACATCAACTGTTACATATGCAACTCCCATTAAAGAGTCCACATTAGAGATTGCAACAGAACCGCTTAATCCTGAAGGCGGAGATGGAGTAGTAACTCCTCTCCAGTTAACAATAACATTATCAAATCCCCCTATTGTCGGATCATTAGATCTGTAATCTGCAATAATGTTTTCCATAATCCCCTGGGCATAAAAAACAGCTTTTGTCTGTGCTGCTGCTGTTGCACCGCTGCTCAGGTTATTTATTGCAAGCTTGCTTAAAGGGCCTATGGAAAGCCCGAGAACCACAAGCATTACAACCACTTCAACAAGAGACATACCGTTCTCTTTTGATAATTTCTTAAAAAACTTCTTCAAAATCATAACAGACACCCTATTATAAATATTAATCAGCATCCGCCGCCGCATCCGCCGCCGCCGCCTGTTGCTTCGCCAAGATAGGAATAACCTCCGCCGCAGATAATTACATGAATTTTCGAATTTAAAAACATAACCGACTTTTCATCGGTAAAGGTCCCGCCGCCGGCAAGAGGGCGGCCGTCAATATCAAAACTCAGCCCTCCTGAAACGCCTGCTGATGTAATTTCAACACCTGTATAGTCGCCTGTATTAAAATGTACTTCCATGTTTTCCCCTGTAATGGGAGATTTTACATAATTTCCTGTATCATTGTATTTTACTTTGTATTTATTTGCTGCTATTATAAATTGCACCGGCCTTCTCTCGTTTATTGCAACTTCCTGAGCAAAACGAACATCCGAGAGCGCACGTGTTGCAGCATTGGAAAGCCTTGTTGTGCTGTTTATTTCATTTACCGATACACCTACTGCCCCTGTAAGAATTGCAACTACTGTCATAACAACAATAAGCTCCACAAGGGTGAAGCCCCGTGAGAACCGTATATTTTTTATTTCACTGTTTTCTGAGTTTCGTTCTTC
>JAGGVB010000080.1 GCA_021158245.1 bacterium
AATATGCTTTATATAAGTTTTCCCCTGACGCAGTAATTCTACCTTTTTAATATCAATATCAAAGCCTGTACATGTAAAACCCGCATCAACAAATTCAAGAAGCAGCGGCAGGCCCACATAACCAAGCCCTACAACACCTACTCTGGCATCCTTGTCTAAAATCCTTTTATCTAAATCCATTCGCTCCTCCGCATAAATTTGCAAATTACTCTACAGCTCTCTTTTATAATGGGACTTGTAGTATGACAAATATTCACCGCTCTTAAGCTGTTCCCACCACCAGCGGTTATCTTTATACCATGACACCGTCTCTGCCATTGCCTGTTCAAAAGTGTGCTTCGGAGACCAGCCGAGAGAACGGATTTTATCTATATTAAGAGCGTATCTTCTGTCATGGCCTTTTCTGTCTTCCACAAATGTTATTAACGACCCGGGCTTTCCAAGTTCACGTAAAATAATATCTGTAATCTCAAGGTTAGTCTTTTCATTCCCGCCGCCAATATTGTAAACTTCTCCGTCTTTTGCTCTTAAAAGAACAAAATCAATAGCTTCGCAATTGTCCATTACATATAGCCAGTCCCGTATGTTCTTGCCGTCTCCGTAAATGGGAAGTGCTTTATCATCAAGGGCATTTGTAGTAAAAAGAGATATGAGTTTTTCAGGATACTGATACGGCCCGTAATTATTTGAACTTCTCGTAATCACGACAGGGAGATTATACGTAACAAAGTATGAGAATGCAAGCCTGTCTGCTCCTGTTTTTGATGCAGAATATGGGCTGGAGGGCATTAAAGTATCATCCTCTTTAAACAGGCCTGTTTCAGTACTTCCGTAGACTTCATCAGTACTTATCTGGACAAATCTTTCAATACCGTGCTTCCGTGCAGCTTCAAGAAGAACAAATGTACCGAAAATATCGGTTTTTATAAAATCATCAGGACTGCCGATTGATCTGTCCACGTGGCTCTCTGCAGCAAAATTGACTACTATGTCAGATCTTTTTATAAGCCCGTCAACTATCTTTTCATCGCATATATCACCGTGTACAAACTCATAACGTTCATCATTTTCAATGTCTTTAAGGTTATTAAGATTCCCCGCATATGTAAGTTTATCAAGATTTATTATACGAATATCTTTGTGAATTTCCAGCATATACCTGATAAAATTACTTCCTATAAAACCCGCTCCCCCGGTTACAAGATAAGTATTCATATCTGTCCTTAAAAATTGTAAAGTCCGTTTATATATAGATTTAAATCTAAAAAAGTAAAAGGATAAAGTCAAGAACTCATTAACACCTGAAGCTAATTTTTAATCATTACCCATCTTACAGGGATCGGATTAATCAAAAACCGCCTTAAAATTAAAAAATCGACACATGCACATACTTTGCGGGATGTTCTTTTAAATCAGCGACAAGAGAATCCAACTCTCTTGATGTTTTTACAATCTGAATATATAAAGTACTGTCCTGTATCATTTTACCAAGTGTGCCGCTGCCTTTGGTGGCAATATGAACAGCATCCTGAAGCAGCTTCATTGTGGAATCAGCCCGTGAAATAAGCAGAGCAAAATGTTGTGCTGAAGAATCCTGCTTTAAAACAGAGCTTAATTCATTTAAACGGTCAATTGCAGATTTCAGGCTCTTTCTATTTTCGGAAATCATTAGGTTCAGGCTGTTTACAGCTTTGTTAAGAGATATTGCTGAATCCTTCATTTTGCCCCTATCAATTAAAGAGGACACTTTTAAAAGTAACGAATCCGCACCTTCAACAACATTTGCAACATGTGTAAAAATTTTATCAATACCCGGAACTGCAACACCATTATAAATTATATCAGGATCTGCCGGCTTGCCGGATTCCCCGGGATTAACAATCAGTGCTTTTCCTCCCATCATTTCAAGACCCACAATACTTACATTCATGTCCGAAAAAAGCTTAATATTTTTTCTGACCCGGAAATCTACATTAACTTCTCCCGGTGTTAACTCAACACTCTTTACCCTTCCGCATCTAACCCCTCTGACAATAACATTATCTCCGGGTTTTAACCCTTCGGCACTGATAAAAGCAGCCCGATAAACTACTTTTTTTGAAAACATTGAACCGCCCTTGCCCCACAGAATACCTGCCACAAGTACGATAACGCCAACAATTACTGTAAAGCCTACTATTATTTCTTTTCTTTTTTCTTCCATCAGAACCACAGACTCTGTTTTGTTATTTTGTTTCTTATTATAAAAGGCAGGATAAATCCCCGTATATCATTCTTACTCGTAATCTCGCCCGAGATAATCTTTTAAACTTTTCTTCTTTTCTGTCATCTCGTGGATAATTTTTTCTTCGAACTCTTTGGCTGCATATGTTCCATGCAATTTTAAAAGCTCATTAAGAGCTATAATTTCAACTATCACTGATATATTTTTCCCCGGATAAATCGGAAGTCTGACCCTTGCCAGTTTTTCATCAAGAATTTCATCATAAGACGTATCTAATCCAAGACGTTCATAATTTTTTGACTTATCCCAATCTACCAGTTCAACTTCAACTTCAACCCTTTTCCTGCTTCTTATGCCTCTAATTCCGAACATGGACCGGACATCTACAATACCAACTCCTCTTATCTCCATGTTGTACTGAACAACATCATTCCCAGTACCTATTAAAACTCCATTAGGCTCGCGAATAATTGTAACAACATCATCCGCTACTAACCTGTGAGATCTCGCTACAAGGTCAAGAGCTACTTCACTTTTCCCTATCCCGCTTCTTCCTGTTATTAAAATTCCTATACCATACACATCTACAAGAGAGCCGTGGACAAAAGTACGCGCTGCAAATACATCTTCAAGATAATCCCCTATAAGCTGAATAGCCCGGGTTGTAGCAAGAGGTGTACGTATTACAGGTACTTTATTTTTGTTTGAATAATTAATTGCTTCTTTGGAAATTTTATTGTTATTTGTAACAATCAAACATGGCATAGTGTATGAAAAGAATTTCTTTACACATTTCTGTAATTGTTCGTTGGTTAGCTGCTTCATAAAAGATATTTCCGTGTTGCCGCATATCTGTAATCTTTCATGAGCAAACAGTTCAAAATATCCGGCAAGGGCCAATCCCGGCCGGTGAATATCCTTTGTTGTTATCTTGTTGGACAGGCCCTCTTTACCGGATACCAATTCCAATTCAAGAATCTTTTTATTCTCAAAAAGGAAATCTTCTACTGAGATATCTTCTTTTATTATGACATTCTGCGCAGACACAGAAGATTACTCCTCTCCGCCTGTTTCCATTACTGTTTTCTCAAGGATTTTTTCGTGATTGTACCCCTGTTTTTTCTCCTTGTATTTTTTAAGCTGTCTTTCAAGTTTTTCAACAACACTGTCAACAGATTTCTCCATTTTTTCAGAACGATCATGTGCAACAAGTACAGCACCATTTATTTTGAGAGTAATCTCTACAAAACGGGTTCTTTTTTCCCATCCAAGTACAACATCGGCATCAATAATGCCGTCATAAAATCGGTCAAGGTGCGACACCTCCTTTTCCACATATTCCCTAAGATCATCGTTTAATGTAAATCGGCGAGCTGTAATACTAATCTGCATCATTTGCTCCTTTCCGTTTTATAGATAGACAAACATAATTGTATAAAAATTATAACATCTTTTATGCACATCTCTGCAAATCAAGGTTGAATCTGAGCCCTGGGATGGGCCTGGCGATAAACTTTTTTCAACCTCTCTGTTGTCAGGTGTGTATATATCTGGGTTGTTGATAAGTTAACGTGACCGAGAAGTTCTTTAACTGACTCAAGATCAGCACCATGATCAAGCAGATGCGTTGCAAATGTATGCCTTATGACATGAGGGCTCAATTTCTTTTTCTCCGAAACCTTCTCAAGCCATTTCTTTACAATCATCTGTATTGACCGTTTTGATATCCTCTTTCCCGACTTATTGAGAAACAGAGCCTGTGAGTTATTTTTAGGATTAAATCTGTATCTCTGTTTCAGATACACTCCCAAAGATTCAAGAGCCCTTGCTCCGAGAGGAACCACTCTCTCCTTATTCCCTTTGCCTGTTACTTTTACACTTGTGCCGATATCGTCTATATCAAAAACATTTAAGCCTGCCAGCTCCGACAACCTCATGCCAGTACCATAAAAAAGTTCAAGAATAGCTCTGTCTCTTGCACCTGAAGGGTTTTCCTGCGGAATCTGTTCAATGGCCTTTGCTATTTCTTCTTCCTGCAGAAAATCAGGCAGTTTCTTCTCTGTCTTCGGAGGACGGACTGATTGAGCAGGATCAGCAGCAATCAACTCCCTCTGTCCGAGATACTTAAAAAACCCTCTGATAGAAGCCAGCTTCCTTGCTACACTTTTTTTATCAACACCGTGTTCAACAAGATGCCCTAGAAAAAATCGGATATCTTCCTTCTCTATGCTGTTAATATTTAATGTATGTCCTGTAATATCTTTTAAAAATTCAAAGAACTGCTTTACATCTCTTGTGTACGCATCTATTGTGTTATCAGAATACCCTTTGGTAAACTTCAGATAATCACAAAAATCTTTCAGCTGTGACTCTGCACGCTGAATATCATTCATTTTCAGGCAGCTCCTTTTCAGCCTTACATTTCGGGCACTTTAAAAATGAGCCCTTTGCTTTTGTGCTGCGTGCTTCCATAAGCGGGAATCCGCAGGATTCACATTTAACAGCCACAGGCTTATTCCACAAAGCAAATGTACATTTAGGATATTTTGAGCATCCGTAAAATATTTTACCTCTGCGTGTACGTTTTTCAACAAGCTCTCCGCCGCAGCCGTCTTCAGGGCATGGCACCCCAATATAAAAAGGCTCTGTATGTTTGCAGTCAGGATAATTGCTGCATGCAAGAAAGCGCCCGTACTTGCCGTTCTTTGCAACCAGAGGTGCTCCACACTCAGGGCATTTTCTGTCCACACTGACAACCTCTTCCTCTATGGGACGTGTATAAGTACATTCGGGATAACCTGTACATGCAATAAATTTACCGTTACGCCCCCACTTTTCCACAAGGTCTCTTCCGCATTCAGGGCACTTCTCTCCAATTGATTCCTGAAGCGATTCTTTTATCTCGTCTTTTTTCTCCATAGCATGTTCTATTGCTGTGCTGAAAGGGCTGTAAAAATTTTTTAATACTGCAATACTATCTTTTTCTCCTGATTCAATCTGATCAAGATCCTCTTCCATTCGAGCTGTAAACCCTACATTAAATATATCCGGGAATTGATCCACAAGTATTTTATGGACATCCATACCAAGGGCACTGGGAATAAGAGTTCTTGCTTCTCTGTTTACATATTTTCTGTCAAGAAGAGTAGAAATTATTAGTGCATAAGTAGATGGCCTTCCTATACCTTTTGTATCAAGCTCTTTTACAAGGCTGCTTTCAGTATATCTGTTCGGAGGTTTTGTAAAATGCTGCGAATGTGCTACATTCAGCAGATCAAGTGTATCGCCTTTGGCCACATTTTTAGGAATATGTGCATTTGACAGTTCATCTTTTTCAACACCGTATATCTGCATAAATCCTTTAAATTTAATTGACGTACCAGTTGTTCGGAACAGATATTTACCGCCTGCAACATCAATAGAAACCTGCAATAGTTGTGCCGGATTCATCTGGCATGCAAGGAATCTGTCCCATATCAGTTTATAAAGCTTTTTTTGAGCAGGTGTCAGATACTGATTTACTTTATCAAAAGACCTTTTCAATGATGTCGGCCTTATTGCTTCATGTGCATCCTGTGCAGACTTTTTATTTTTGTAGAACCTGGGTTTGTCAGGTACATATTCAAGGCCGTAATTGTCTGCGATATAATTTCTGGCCTCTTCAACTGCACTTGATGCAAGGCGGGTAGAATCTGTTCTCATATAGGTTATCAATCCCACACGGCCGTCAGGAAGGTCAATTCCCTCATAAAGCTGCTGTGCAATTGCCATAACCTGCTTTGTCGACATTCCGAGCCTTCTTGCAGCATCCTGCTGCATAGTACTTGTCGTATAGGGCGGATACGGATTCCTTTTTATCTCTTTTGTTTTTAAATCACCAACATTAAAATCTGTCTTTTTTATCTCGCTGACATGCTTTTCCGTTTCATCTCTGTTTACAAGAGAAAGTTTTTGCCCGTCAATTTTAACAAGCTGTGACCGGAATTTTTCACCGGCTGCACAGGAAAAATCTGCCTCTATTTCCCAGTACTCTTCAGGAACAAACTTTTGAATTTTCTGTTCCCTCTCACATATCAGCCGTAAAGCTACACTCTGGACTCTTCCTGCAGATAGGCCCCTGAAAATTGTTTTCCACAAAAAAGGGCTTACCTTGTAGCCTACTATCCTGTCCATTACTCTGCGTGCCTTTTGTGCTTCAACACGGTTCAAATCTATTTCTATCGGGTTTTCGACTGCTTTTTTAATTGCATCTTTTGTTATTTCATGAAAAAGTGCACGTTTAACATTACTGTTGATGTCTGCAATCTCGCTCGCAATGTGATATGCAATTGCTTCACCCTCTCTGTCAGCATCTGTTGCAATAAAAACTTCTTTAGCAGTCTGTGCAAGACGCTTGATCTCCTGCACAATTTTACCTTTGCCCCTTATTGTTATAAGCTCAGGTTCAAAATTATTATCAATATCAACTCCAAGCCTGTTTTTCGGTAAATTTTTAATATGTCCCACAGAAGCACGAACCACAAAATCCTTCCCGAGAAACCGATTTATCGTTTTTGACTTGGCATCAGATTCAACTATCACCAAAGATTTAGGCATTATTCTTAACTCCGTAAAATTTACAGGTTCCTTCCGCAGCAGTATTTATACTTTTTCCCGCTTCCGCACGGGCACGGATCATTGCGGCCGACTTTATGTTCAACCCTTACAGGGGCCTTTTTCGTTCCTGCCTGAGAATGCTGCTGTGCTCCTGCATCAGGCATAGATGTTACAAATCCCATTCCTGAAGATTCTTCATGTACTGTTGCAACACCAGGAGAAGGCTGTAGTACTGATTCAAGGCTCTGCTCTTTTTCAAATTCAACATGCGCCTTAAAAACAAGCTCAAGTATCTCCCTGTTTGCCCTGTCAAGCATGTCAGTAAACGCATTAAAAGCCTCGTGCTTATATTCTACGAGAGGATCCTTCTGCCCGTAGGCTCTGAGCCCTATACCCTCCTTTAACTGATCCATTTCATAGAGATGCTCTTTCCACATTTCGTCAATGGTTTTCAAAGTAGCGACTTTTTCAATATATCCCATCAAATCATCGCCAAGTACTTTACGTTTTTTATCATAAAGATCTCTCGCAGCAGCACTTATATTTTCTCTGAGTGCATCAGGGCTGATTTCATCTTTTTCATCTTCCGGAACAGGCAGCCTGACAAGCAGAGAGGTTAAAAGCTCTTTGTTAAGCTCTTCCCAGTCCCAGGATTCTTCATCGTTCTTATATTTTTCTACAATCTCGCCTGCATAATCATCTATCATATCCAAAATATCTGCATAAAGGCTTTCCCCTTCAAGTGCGCGCCGCCTCCATGTGTAAACCACTTCTCTCTGCTTATTCATCACATCGTCATATTCAAGCAGATGTTTTCTTATTTCAAAGTTTCTTGTTTCAACCCTCTTTTGTGCACGCTCAATTGATTTTGTCATCATGGGATGAGTTATTACATCTCCTTCTTCAATACCCATCCTGTCCATCAATCCTGCTATACGGTCTGATCCGAAGAGGCGCATAAGGTCATCTTCAAGAGAGATAAAAAACTTTGAAGCACCTGGATCGCCCTGACGGCCGGACCTTCCCCGAAGCTGCCTGTCAATACGCCTGGATTCGTGCCTCTCAGTACCTATTATGTGAAGCCCGCCTATACCGCAGTCTCTTGATTTAAAATGAATAAATTTACTGTTTGTGGTTTTTGTGTCTACAGCATCACCAAGGCTTTTCGGTACAACAACAACCTTACCCGATTCCGGTTCTGTTTGATTAAGGTACTCCCGTTTTTCCTCTTTTGAATTCACAACAACGTAAGGAAGCCCTGCATTTTTAAGTTCTTCCTCAACGAGAGGCTTCTCCATTTCAGGAACTTCATGAATAAACAAAACCTGTCCCTGATTAACTGAAGAAACATATTTGGAAATAGTTTTTTTAATACATTCATCCTGCAGCTGGATAACTCCCTCTCCCAGCTTAATATCAGTACCTCGGCCTGCCATGTTTGTAGCAATTGTAACCATACCGGGTTCTCCGGCCATTTCCACAATCTCTGCCTCTTTCTGGTGGTACTTGGCATTCAAAACAGAGTGGTGTATTCCTCTTCTCCGCAGCATCCTGGAAAGAGTCTCAGATGCCTCAACAGAAATCGTACCTACTAATACAGGCTGTTTTCTTGAATGGTACTCTTCAACCTCGTCAATAATCGCGTTGAATTTTTCTCTTTTTGTTTTATACACAACATCATCATGGTCTACTCTTCGCACAGGCTCGTTAGTCGGAACAACAACAACATCAAGTTTATAAATTTCCCAGAATTCTCCGGCTTCTGTCTCGGCAGTTCCTGTCATACCTGCAAGCTTTTTATAGAGCCTGAAAAAATTCTGCAGAGTAATTGTTGCAAAAGTTTGGGTCTCACCCTCAATTTTCACGCTCTCTTTTGCTTCAAGTGCCTGATGCAGGCCGTCACTGTAACGCCTGCCCGGCATAAGGCGGCCGGTAAACTCATCAACAATCATAACCTTGTGATCTTCTGTTACAACATACTCAACATCTTTCTCAAAAAGAGAATATGCCCGCAGAAGCTGATGAATATTGTGAAGCCTCTCGCTTTTTTCCGCATATTCACTGTGAATGGCATCCCGTTTCTTTTCCTTGTCAGCCTCAGGCATCTCTTCTGTCTCTTCAAGAATGGATAGCTCTGTTGCCAAATCAGGAAGAATAAACATATCCGGATTGTTCGGCGCAAGGAGTTCTCTTCCCTTATCAGTTAAATCAATTGTATGAGCTTTCTCATCAATTGCAAAAAACAGATCAACATCCAGTTCGTGAAGTTTTTTATCACGCATAAAATCCGATTCGACTTTCCTGACAAGCCTCTGCATCCCCGATTCTCTTAAAACCTTGACAAGCCTCTTATTCTTGGGAGAACCTCTCTGGGCCTGAAGAAGCTTAATTCCCGCCTCATAATCCTTCTCTTCTTTGAATAATTCCTGGGCCTCTGCTACAAGTTTATTTGTAAGCACTGTCTGCTTTCTTACAAGATCTTCAACCCTCGGTTTGAGCTCTGCAAATTTGTTTGTTGTCTCACCTACCGGCCCTGATATTATAAGAGGCGTCCGCGCTTCATCAATAAGAACCGAATCAACCTCATCTATTATTGCATAGTAGTGGCCCCTCTGCACAATACTGTCAGGTGATATTGACATATTATCACGAAGATAATCAAACCCGAACTCATTATTTGTTCCGTAAGTAATATCAGCATTGTATGCCTTTTTTCTTTCGTGAGGCTCCATCTGATTTGTAATATAGGAGACCGAAAGGCCGAGAAACTTGTAAATCTCACCCATCCACTCACAGTCACGCCTTGCAAGGTAATCATTAACAGTAACAAGATGCGCTCCCTTGCCTACAAGTGCATTCAGGTAAAGCGGCATTGATGCAACAAGTGTCTTGCCTTCTCCAGTTGCCATCTCTGCGATTTTCCCCTTGTGTAGAGTAATAGCGCCCATAAGCTGGACATCAAAAGGCACCATATCCCATTTAATCTCTCTCCCTACGACCTTCCACGATTTTCCCACAAGACGGCTGCATGTCTCTTTAACAACAGCAAAAGCTTCCGGCATTATCTCATCAAGGGCTCTTTCAGTTATCTCTTTTTCCTTCTCTTCCAGTTTCTCTATTTCCATGCGTACATTATCGATGGAATCAATGGAATCACCCGGGTTCTTCAGCTTTTCTTTTAACTCTTCTATTTTTATACGAACATCATTAACTTCTGCTGATATACGGCTTCTAAACTCATCGGTTTTTGATTTTAAATCATCATCGGAAAGATTGTGAAGCTTGCTATATTCCCGATTTATTTCATCTACAATCGGAAACATCTCTTTAATATCTTTTTCATTCTTGTTGCCCAAGAACAATTCTAGTATTTTATTAAACATCTATATTCTCCGGATTTACAAAATCTTCTGCATTATTAAACGCTATTAAATTTCCACTGTTCCGTTTTTATTAAAATTAGAATTTATTATTATGCTATTAGCCCTCTTCCTTTTTTCTTTATCCGCTTCTCTTCGGAACATTTCCTGTACAGAGCGTCAAGAATACCATTTACAAATCTTCCGCTCTGTTCCGTGCTGTACTCCTTTGCAAGGTCAATAGCTTCATTTATAGTCACCTTAGGCGGAATAGTTTCAAAAAACAAAAATTCGCAAAGAGCAAGCCTCAGCACTATACGGTCAATCAGCGCTACACGATTAAGGTCCCAGTTTTTCACTACAGAGCTAATATCATGATCGAGATTCTCTTTCTCAGAATAGGTTTTTTTTACCAGGTCAAGGCCGAATTCCATAATCTGCCCCTCTCCGGTTGATTCCCTTTTTACCCATTCAAGAGCATCGTCAAGGTTATTCCCTGATATATCAAGTCCGTAAAGCGCCTGCAATGCTAATTTGCGAGCCAATCTTCTCTTCTTCACTGGCCAGGCCTCTCTGTTCTATTCAGCTGCTCCATGTGTGTATCTATCATATTAATGCAGATCCTTTACTCTGAGCTGTACCTGCGTTCTTCCGTTCCATACATTTTCTTCTACAACATAAAGAAGTTCCATGTTCTTTTCACCGGGACTCAATCTATAAAGCAAATTACCGAGGTCAAATCCTATTGCGTCAAAAACAGCTCCATCCTGACTCACTTTGAATTTGAGATGATTTTTACCTACAATCCTTGGAGATCCTACTACATTTAAATTGCTTGATTTGAAAACAGGCCTCATGTTGCGAGGGCCGAAAGGCGCAAAATAATGTAATATTTTTACAAATCTTTCATCTATATCAGAAAGCTTTATTTCGCCATCATAAATAATTTTTTTAACAAGGTCTTCTTCTTCCAGCAGATCCGAGGCCACCTCTTTGAAAGCTTTCTTAAACTCATCAATTTTTCCGCTCTCAATCGTTAATCCTGCTGCATATCTGTGTCCGCCAAAACCAATTAATTTATCCGAGCACTTTTTTATTGCAGAATAGATATCAAAACTCGCAATACTTCGCGCAGAACCCTTTCCTATTCCGTTCTCAACGGAAATCATAATTGTCGGCCTGTATACACGTTCTGCAATTCTGGAAGCAACAATCCCAATTACCCCTGAATGCCACCCCTCCTTTGCAAGAACAACAGCCCTGTCTTCAGCATCATTAAATTCTACGGACAGTATGCCAAGTGCATCTTTATATGTCTCTTCGTCAATCAATTTCCTGTTTCTGTTTTCGCTCTCAAGAACCCCAGCCATCTCTTTTGTCTGCTGTTTATCATCACTTATTAATAAACGTACTGCCCTCTCAGCATTACCAAGTCTTCCTACGGCATTAATTCTGGGCGCAATAACAAAAACAAGCTGGCCTGTACTGACATTTTTCCCTCTCCACCCTGCTGCATCAAACATGGCCTTTATACCGGCCCTTTCCATCTTACTGATAAGCTCAAGCCCTTTGTTAACAAGAACTCTGTTCTCGTCAATAATCGGAACAATATCAGCAGCACTGCCAAGCGCAACAAGGTCAGCATACTTCCGGTATTCCGAATCGTCCAATTTAAGATGCTGGCTTATTGCCTGGATCAGTTTAAAAACAACTCCTACTCCGGCCAGCTCTTTAAACGGGTATTCACATCCTTTACGCTTCGGGTCAAGCACAGCAACTGCATCAGGTAATACATCTCCCTGTTCATGATGGTCGCTTATTATAACATCTACTCCCAACTGCGCGGCATATGCAACTTCTTCCACACCTGTAATGCCGCAGTCAACAGTAATTAAAAGTGTTGCTCCGGCTTCTGCTGCTTTCTCCACTCCTGATCTGGAAAGCCCGTATCCTTCCTGAAGCCTGTCCGGAATATAAAATAAAAGATCTGCTCCCCGTTCTTTTAAAAAAAGGTAAAGTTCACTTACACTTGTTATTCCGTCTACATCATAATCACCGTATATCAGGATTCTTTCCCGATTCTCCAATGCCGCAACAATACGGTCAACAGCTTTATGCATATCTTTCATCAAAAACGGATCATTGAGATGTTTCCAATCCGGACGAAAAAACCGGTATGCAGCTTCTGGTGTTGTAATTCCTCTTGTTATAAGTATTTCAGAAATAATGCCTGGAACATCAAGCGATTTTTGAATAGAATCGGTTTGTTCACGGCTCGGCTTATCTCGTACAACCCACTTGAGCAATATTTACCTCCATTAAAACCAATGTCCCTCAGGGCAGAACTGTAAGCCGAATTCTGTATCCGGCAATTGCCGGACTGTGTCCGGCTCCTGCCGGATGGTAATCATTTATCTTGCGATGCTGTTACCAACATCGTCATGCAGCCTACCCGCAGGTCAAACGGACCGGGCCGGCCCGTTACCGCCTGAAAAGGCGGTATTCCTGCCTATTTGGCCTTGCTCCGGGTGGGGTTTACTATGCGCCTGACGTCACCGTCAGGCCGGTGAGCTCTTACCTCGCCTTTTCACCCTTATCCGGCAGTAGCCGGACGTGTCCGGCCTCTGACGGACGGTATATTTTCTGTAGCACTGGCCATCATTCCGGTATTTTCGGAATGTCTCCGCGTTACGGAGCACCCTGCCCTTCGGAGTTCGGACTTTCCTCTCATCCCGAATATCGAAATGAGCGATTACCCGCTCTGCCCGTCAGGACACAGAATCATTGTCTTATAACTTCCTTTTTTAAAACTGCCGTGCGCGCCAGTGAATCAGCCCGATTATTTTGTTCCCTCGGGATATGATGTATTTCCACAGATGCTGATAGCTTATTTATTTTCTGCACAACACGGTTATACAGCTCTTTTAAATGTTCTTTTTTCACTGAATAAGTACCATTAACCTGGTTTACAATAAGCTGGCTGTCCGAATAAATTGTTATTTCCGAAGGTTTGAATTTTTCCAAAGCTTCAAGACAGCCTAAAAGAGCCCTGTATTCTGCAATATTATTTGTTGCCTTGCCTATGTAAACGCCCTGTTCTTCTATAACACTGTCATCTTTATCAAGGAGAACAAATCCATAACCGGCTTCACCGGGATTACCAAAACACGAGCCGTCGACATAAGCGGTTAATTTCACTTATTCTCCTCGTTCAGATTATCATCCCATATTAAAATTCTGCCGCACACTTCGCAGAAATTAATTCTATCCATTTTTCTGATTTCCAGTACTTTTTGAGGCGGTATATTTTTATAACATCCGCCGCAGGACCGCCTTATTACAGGTACTACTGCAATCCCACCCTTTGCCTTTCTAATTCTGTCATACACAGCAAGATGCCTGGAGTTCAGCCTTCTTCTGATTTTATCAATATGATCTATAAGAAATGCTTCGTCTTTTTCAGTCTCTTTAATTTTTTTATTTAATTCTGTTTTTTTTGTTTCATGCTCTTGTTTGAGTACCTCAAAATCTTTTTTATCCTGCTCGAGAGTAGAGGAAAGATCATCAACCATATCAATAATCTCAAGTACTCTGCTTTCTTTATCGCTTACAATTGTATTAACCTGCTCTATTTCCATTGTTACAGCGTCATATTCCCGATTGGATTTTACAGAAAAAAGCTGCTGTTTATATTTTTCTCTCTTATTTTCAAATTGTGCTATCTCTCCTTCTTCTGTTGTTCTCTCCATCTGCAGAGATTTCAGGCTGTCCTCCTTTTCCGATACAGCCTTTTCAGCAAGATTAAGTTTATTCTCCAGCTCTCTTACCTGAAGAGGAAGATCTCCTCTAAGACTTTCCAATTCCATCATTTTAATGTCCAGCTGCTGAAGCTCTATTAAGTCCTTCAATATCTGCTGCAACTATACCTCCTCTTCTATCAGGCATGCTTATGAATATGAAAAAAATGCACCCCATTGAGGTGCATATATTTTAGATTTTTTTAAGCAGATTTTGCCTTTTGAAAGCTGTTCCCGATTCCTCCGGAAAAATTCCTAACACTAAAATCACCCCTCAAGTTTCTATGAAAAAAGAAACCGTGGGCCCAGGAGGACTCGAACCTCCGACCAACGGATTATGAGTCCGCCGCTCTGACCAACTGAGCTATGGGCCCGAATTAACATAACAAATTTTTTTTCTAAATTCAAGACCTTTTTATCAAGCCTCTATCTATTTTTAATTTTAAAAAAATATCTCTTCCGTAAACCTTACTTATGAGCAATTGGTTTTTCAGTAAAGATGTAATCTTTCAGCTCATGATCAAAAGCAGCATCATTTCTTCTTATCCATTCCATGATCATTGCAGCATGTTCTTTTTCTTCATCCCTGTTATGTTTCAATACGGCTTTAAGCTCTTCATCTTTACAGGCATCCATTCTCTGGTTATACCAGTCAACAGCTTCCAGCTCTTCTATCAGAGAAATCAGCGCTCTGTGCATGTCTCTTGTTGTACCGGATAATTCTTCAACCGGTTCATGATATCCTTCATGTGCCATGATTTTTCTCCTTTTATAATTATTACTTTAAAATCAGATAAAATCAGAATAGGGAGATGAAGGCATAGAGTATAAGTGCATTAAATGTTTACAGAAATCTTTTTCCTTATTCCACTTTTACCATCATTGGAAGATATAGATTATTTATTCAAAATACAATTTATTTATTGCCCTCCTGAAAAGTTCTCTCGCAACGCGCGCAGCGAACGCAAAAAAAAATAAGGATAAAGGATAAAACGTTTGTTTGAAAACCTCAGGGGTGTCATTCCCAAAATCTTTTATTGGGAATCCAGGGGCGGAGGGGCATTTGAAAACAATATGCCAAAGGATTGCATCCCTTTATCTTTTAATTCAAAATTCATAATGCAAAATTCAACATTTCTTCTCTTCTCCCCACCACACCTCTGGATGCCCATTTTCATGGGCATGACAGGATTGAGTTTTGTTTCCCGGCATCTGGAAATTTACGTCCGCTTTATTGCTTTAACACTTATTCGTAATGAGTCCACATACGAATTATTTTTACTGTTTTTTCTTCTTTGATTATTTGATATACTAACCGGTGTTGAATGTTAATTCTGCGGGAATAAGCACCTGTTAAATCGCCTGTTAATTTCTCATAGGGGGGTGGTGTTTGAAACGGATTATCTTTTAAAAATTCGAGCAAGCTTATTACTCTATTCTTAAGACCGGAATTGCTGATTTTTTTAGCATCCTTTTGAGCCTGCTTAGTATAGACAATTTTCCATTTCACCACTCAAGGTCCTCTGAACAATTCTCAACAGGAGTATTCAAACCTTCACGAATTGAATCTCTCATTCCCGGAATAGACAGCAGGTAAAGAGTTTCCTGAATGGACCGCCAATCTTCTTCGGAAATCAACACTGCATTCGATCTTTTCCCTGTAATATAAATCGGTTCATGTTCGTTTGAGGCCTCATCTATCAGTTTATACAGATTTGACCTTGCATTTGTAACTGTTATTGTTTTCATATTGCTTTCCATATTTTGTTGACGTACGCAATAAAGTACGTATTATTTTTTACAAAGTCAATAAACAAAATTAAAATGATTTTTTTACGGTGTCCTGTTTTGACAAAGGTATAGGGGAATATGGCATAGATATTTTACCGGGACCTGAAATTCTCCGCCCTGGTGTTCTCTCGCAACAAACGCAAAAAACAAGGATAAAGGATAAGGGATAAAGGATAAAACGTTTGTTTGAAAACCTCAGGGGAGTCATTCCCGAATGTTTCTATCGGGAATCCAGGGGCGGAAGGGCATTTGAAAATAATATGCCAAAGGATTGCATGCCCTTATCTTTTTAATTCAAAATTCAACATTTCTTAACCCACATCTGAAAACATCAAATAATCTGTTTTAAATTCGTGTTAATTCGTGTAACCTTGTCCGGCTTTTGACGGACGTGTCCGGCTTTTGACGGACGTGTCCGGCTTTTGACGGA
>JAGGVB010000081.1 GCA_021158245.1 bacterium
AAATTCAACAAGAGGGGTTTTCCCTGTACCGCCTACTGAAATGTTTCCTACACTTATTACAGGTGTATCAACACTGTGTATTTTTAAAATGGAAGTATTATAAAGAATATTGCGGATTGTGATTGCGGTGCCGTAAATCAGAGAAACAGGTGAGGTTAAAATTCCCCATACAGGATTTTTCAGCACAGGAGTCATGCTGTTTTAAAACCTTTTTCCCTGAGGAACTTCATTATGGAAATTGCTGCACGTTCTGAAGCTCCGCGGTGCCCGAGTTTTTCACTTACAATATTCAGTTCTTTTTTCATGATAGTTCTTGTTTTTTTATCAAACAGTACAGCGCTTAATACTTTTGCAATTTTATGAGGATTTACGTCGTGCTGAATCAGTTCAGGGACTATTTTTTTACCTGCAACAATGTTGGCAAGAGCGATTGTATCCAGTTTTATTAAAGTTTTCCCGATAAGATAAGAAGCCTGTGAAAGTTTGTAAACAACAACCATTGGAGTAGAGGCAATTGCACATTCCAGAGTTGCTGTACCTGATGCTACTATGGCTGCATCGCATAGATAGAGAGCTTCCTTTGTTTTTCCGTAAACTACGGATATGGATTCTTCCTTTAATGTTGTATAAAGATCAGATGGCTGGTGTGGTGCGGCTGCAATAATTGCCTGCAGTTCAGGATGTTCTTTTTTTAAAAGTTTATATCCTTCAATCATTGGTTTGAGCAGCTTGGAAATTTCCTGCCTGCGTGAACCGGGGAGCAGTGCTACGCACGGCAAAGAGGGATTAAGCCCGGCATGTATGAAAAATGATTTTTTATCAGGGAAAATGGGTTCGGCATCTTTTAAGGGGTGGCCTACAAATTCCGTGTCAAGGCCTCTGCCGAGATAAATATCTTTTTCAAAAGGGAGAATTACAAGCATTTTATCAACGTAACGCGCAATTCTATAAATTCTGCCTTTGCCCCATGCCCACACCTGGGGGCTTATAAAGTACACGACAGGTATACCTGCTTTTTTTGCAGCTTTTGCAAATTTAAGGTTGAATCCCGGATAATCGGTAAGAAGAACAAAATCCGGCTTTCTTGACCGAAGAGTATCTTCCAGTGTTCTAAAGACCTTTTTTATAAAAGGCAGATGTTTTACAACTTCGAGAAATCCGAGGAATGCCATATCATTGACATGGAAAAGAATCTCAACTCCCTGGCCTGCCATGGCATCTCCGCCGATTCCGAAAAACTCAAAATCGCCCTTTGTTTTTAATCGGCTAATGAGTTTTGCCGTGTGCATGTCTCCGGAAGTTTCACCTGCAATAACAAGTGCTGAGATTTTTCCGGAGGTGTTTTTATTCATTAAAACAACTGCCATCTGATGATTAGTATCACTGTAACCAGTATAATTGATTGAAATGTGTTTCTTTCGGATTTTAGTGCAGCAGGGAAATTGGGTTCTTTTGTTGTTAAGCCAATATATGGAGTGAATCTGGGTATCCACCTGTGTACACTGTTTCTGTAATTTTTGTACTCTTCTTTGAATGTCTGCTGCAGATACTCTTCTTCATGAGTAACTATAAATGTATACTGGAAGAAAAATAAACAGAGAAAAATAAGTATCATCCATGGCATCCATGCCCAGGCCATAATTACAAATCCGAGAGCAAGAAAAAAATTGCCGACATAAAGAGGGTTCCGAACATAACCGAAAGGCCCGGAAGTAATCAGATCTGCTCCGCCGGCTTTGGCAGTTGTACGTGTTGCGCTTCCTGCATATGAAACTCCCCAAAAGCGTATTAATTCGCCGGATATCATAACTGCGAGGCCTGCAAAAATTGTACTCCATTCCGGCCTGGCAAGAACAAGTGCAAGAAGAATCAGAGGCACGGGAGTATAACTTCTGTTTTTAAAAAGGAAAAGGCTGAGATTCATCTATTTCTCCGTCTGTTTTAAAATGTTCATTGCAATGTCAAGTGCAGTACGTGCAGCTTCTCCGCGGACGCCTTTTTTATCTTCTCCTCTGACTGCTTCAACAAATGTCTGCAGTTCTTTAAAAAGTCCGTCACCTTCCGGAATTTCAGGTCTGTAATACACTACTTTTTTCTTGTTATCTCCGATTCCTATTTCGCTTAAAACCATATCTGCCTTTGAATCAGGGGATTCAAGTTTATACACTTCGGATATTTTCTGAAGGAAATCAACTGTGACATAAGTATCTTTCTGGAACATACGCATTTTACGCATCTTTTTTTGTGAAATTCTGCTTGCAGTTAAATTTGCAACGCATCCATTCTCAAAATGGATTCTTGCGTTGGCAATGTCAATAGTATCAGATACTACTGCAACGCCGCTTGCGTCGATGTTTTTGACAGGAGATTTGACAAGATACAGAACAATATCAATATCATGTATCATCAAATCAAGAACGACTGATACTTCAGTACCTCTCGGATTAAAAGGAGAGAGCCTGTGAGATTCAATAAAGAGGGGATTAATATCAAAGGAATTTAATGCTCTGAAAGCAGGGTTAAAACGCTCTATATGGCCGACCTGTATTAATGTGTTGTTCTCTGCGGCCATTCGGATAAGAGAATCCGCCTCTTCAACATTCTGTGCAATGGGCTTTTCAATAAGACACGGAATGCCTTTTGCCAGGACCTCCTTTGCGACCTCAAAATGGAGATCTGTCGGCACGGCAATACTAACGCCGTCAACATCTTCAAGAAGGCTGCTGATAGAGTCGTAAGCTTTTGTTCCCGCTTCCTTTGCTACCTGATTAGCCCTGTCCTTGTCAATATCATATACGCCTATAAGTTCAGCTTCCGGCAGTTGAGAGTAATTCAGGGAATGAAACCTCCCGAGATGCCCTGTACCGATTACACCAGTCCTTATTTTCTGCAATTAAAATTCTCCTTGTTCTTGCTTTCCAAAGGATAGAATTTAATATAAATAAATTCCATAATCAAATGAATTCTGTGCTGATATGTTCTAATAAAAAATAGAAGAAGTAAACTTTCCTGTTTCCATATTTTTTTACAGAGATTCTTTCCCCTATTGCCTGAATTAATTTGTTATGCATTTTTCAGGGTAAACATAGATTATCGGTATGTTTTATTAATTGTACCGGTAAATTCAATATATGTTGAAAGGTTTTTTTCAAAACCGGCATTCCGAATCCATTTTATATGAAATTATTGCGGCTGGATAAATAAATATCCTTTGCCATCATACTTTTCTATCCATGTTGCTGATACTTCCGATAAAGATGCAAATATCAGTTTTCCGGCTGTTTCATATTTTTTCAACTGTTCCAACTCTGATGCAATTGTCTGAGTCATTTCTGATACTTGTCCCTGTGCAATAAATATTGCTGCTGTCAACATTCTGTTTGGCTCCGTACTCCCTGTTTCAGCTCTTGATATTAAATCATAAATACCTTCAATATCGTTTGTGTATTTACCAATGCAGGGGATAGGAGCGGAATCATCGTTTTCGTAGAAATGTTCCGCATCTTTGGGACGCCACACACCTGCTGCTGCAGTATCATGCGTGTGCAGCAGAGTAGCATCTCCCCATAACCACTGTGCCTGCCATTCAAAATCAAAATGATTTCCATATATCGGCTCTATCAGATGTTCGTAGTCACCTCTTTCCGGCGGATCAGCTATCATTCCTCCTGCTATGTTACCCGGATCTACTCCGAATTCCTTGATCATATATGCTACGTCTGCATAATTATAGCTGGTCTCATGTGCATGCGGATCCACTTCATGGCCTAAATTTTCCACAAGGTAGCGCA
>JAGGVB010000082.1 GCA_021158245.1 bacterium
ACCCGATGATTCTGTACAGAGGCAGGACAAAGAAGAGTTACTACTTAAACCCGAAGGGATTCCCCATAGGAATAAAGCTTCCCGATCCTGCATTATTCCGCAAGTCAATTACTTCTGACAGGCTTAAACTCCAGGAAGATGATGTGCTTATTGCATACACAGATGGAGTTACAGAAGCGATGAATCCACAGAGGGAATGCTTTGGAGAGGAGAGGCTTCTTTCTGCAATTCGAAGATATGAGGGCTTAAAAGTAGAACCCCTTGTAGACAAGATACATGATGAGATAACAATTTTTACAGGCGGCCAGGCCCAGAGTGATGATATAACATTGGTTGCCATAAGAGAGAAAATGAAGGCTGAAGATGTTATTTTTTCGAGAAGGAAAAAGCTGTTCGAACTTGTCAATAAACAGAAGATGAGTGTAAAGGATGCGTGTAAGGAGACGGGCCTGTCAAAATCCGTATACTATAAATATAAGAAGAAGTATGAAAAAGAGGGTGAGAAGGCTCTAAAAGAAAAAAGTGTGAGAAGTGAAGTTGAAGTAAAACACATAAGCATTGAAGACAAGGCAAAATTGTATGACATAATAAAAAAGCATCCTGAGTTCGGAGCAAAAAAAATCAGCGAGGAGCTGAATACAGAGAATTATGAATTTACGGTTATACCTGAAGCGGTTATTTATGAAGGGCTGAAAAGGGAAAAACTTAATACTAAAGAGCTTCGTATGGCGTACGTTGCCAAGGGTTCAAAAGGAAAACGTATGAAGCGTCCAGGCACGCCATTTATTTCAATAGACGGCGAAGTTGTCATAAAACCTGAAAAGCCGGAATTGAGGCCCAAACTGCCGGTTTTTAATTCTGATAATATGGATAAAGAGGAAGCTTCCGTCAATAGAGAAGAGAATCATGCAGCAGATGACGCCGATTTTTCTTTTCAGGAACAAGTTGAATCTCATGGAGATGAGTTCAGTGACACATCAACTGACAGTACAAGTATATCAGAAGATGAACTTCAGGGGGAAAATATTTTTTCCGATGAAATGTTGGTTGATGATTCTTTGCTTTTTGATGATTCTGCAAGTAATATTCGGGATATAAAAGAGACCGGTGAAGATATTTTTAACAGCTCATTTTTTGAAGATGAGATAACATCATCTGTCGCCGGAGATCTGTTTGGAGAGGAGCTTGGCGGAGATGAAAGTGCAGAAGAAGCAAATGACAATGATTTGCCAGGATCCAAAGACAGTTTTGTAGATATGATGAAAGATTTGGGATTTGACAGGACTACTGTTCTTTCAGGGGGCGGGGAAGTTAAAGAAAAGCAGAAAGAGAGTGCTGTAAAAGAATTAAATGTCAAGAGATATGTAGAATCGGGTTTGTGGTTTTATAAACAGGGGCTTTATAATAAGGCACGGGATGAATTTCTAAAAGCAATTAATGAAGACCCCCATTATCTTGAGGCGAGCCAATATCTTGGAGATACTTTTTTCCGCCTTGGAAAACTTGATAAAGCGAGAGAAATTTATGAAAAAGTAAGAGGGCTTGACCCTGATAATATAAATGTGCTTGAGAATTTAGGTGTTATTATGGCTAATCAGGGAGACTACAAAAAAGCCGTCTGGTTGTGGGGAGAGGTTTTAAAACTCAACCCGTCCCGTAAAGATATAATAGGAAGAATACAGCATCTCCAAAAATTGATAAGACAGAAGTATTCATAAATCTTATAGAGATAAAGAAAAAGAGTTGACAATTTATTCAATTTCTATTACCTTGAATATATAAAATAAAAGGTATTCTATCGTGAGGAGATCGGAAAATGGAAGGGATTCAAGTGTCTGTTGAAAAAGCTGGGTCTCGAAACGATATTTCAATTATTCGTGTCGGAGGATATATTGACACAACAACGTCATCCGAGCTTGAGAGGGCATTGGATGATCTTCTCAAATCAGGTGTTGTTCGTGTCATCATTGACCTTGGAAGTGTGGATTATATCTCAAGTGCGGGCTGGGGAATTTTTATTAGTGAAATAAAGGGAATGCGGGAGAGGGGCGGTGACCTTAAACTTGCACGAATGATTCCTGATGTTTACGAAGTTTTTGAGCTCCTTGAGTTCCATTACATTTTAAAAGCCTTTGACACAATTGAAGAAGCAATAGGCGATTTTGATAAAGGCAAAGGCCCTGTAAAAAACAAGAAATCCAAGCCTCTTGAAAAAACTTCGAACAGCAGACAGCCCAGTGTCGATTTTGCCGGATCAGAACAGCAGAGGGAAGAAATAGCAGAAGAGCCGGCTACTCTTGAGGAAAAGATACATGATATTGCAATTGCGAATCCATCATGGGGTGCAGGCAGAATAGCAAAAGAGCTGGATACAGAAGAGTTCGGCTTTGTCCGGATTAGTACTATTACTGTATGGAAGCTGCTGAGAAAGATAAATCTCGGGACAAAAAAACAGCGGTTGAATGCAAAAGATAAGTAGCACTTTTATGTAAAATCAAACATCAGAGACATTCCGGATATAATAAATATTTCAGGGGAACCAGTAAAAGGTTCCCCTGTTTTTTAAATGGAAGACAGCTATTTTCTTGATTATAAGCGAGTATAGTGTTATCTTTATGAGATTATTGTGAAGATATTAAATAAAAATATCCGCAGTGCAATATATTTAATTTTAGTCTTGATATTTTTTGGCAGTTGCTTTAATCCATTTGCGCCGCGGCTGAAGATTTTTTCATCAGACACGGGAGGCCTTGTAGTAACAGGGCAGAAATCTCCTGAAGAAGTCCTTCAGAATTTTGCAGTATCATATACGTTTAAGGATTCGCTTTTATACAGCGATATAATAGATACAGCGTTTGTTTTCGTGTATTTTGATCCTAACAGTGGGACATCCGGCAGGTACGTTTCATGGGGAAGAGAAATTGACTTGAAAACAACAGGGCATCTGTTCCGCTATTTTCAGGTAATAGATCTTGTATGGAGTTCTACTCTTTATGAATTGGTAGGAGATTCTACCGGAACCCTTGGCAAGGGTTTTAGTTTAACTCTTATGGGAAAAAACGAAAATTATAAAATATCAGGGAGAGCTGTATTTACCTTTCGCAAGTGCAATGATGAAAAATGGCGGATTGTGCAGTGGAAGGATGAAAGTGATTTGTAAGCTTTCCATCTGGAAATAACAAGAAGGTGATAAAATGGAAAAAAGCAAGAACCGGGCAGCATTGACTTTAATGCTATTTTTTATGATGCTTGTTTTTGCTTTGCAGGTACAAGCTCAGAGTTTTGGCAAAAACAAAGTTCAGTACAGGGATTTTAATTGGGAGTATGTGCAATCCCGGCATTTTGATGTTTACTATTACAGCGGGTCAAAAAAACTTGCTGAATATACAGCAGATGTTGCAGAATCGAGTTATGTGGCTTTAAAGAAAGATTTAAAATATGAAATTGGCAAGAGAATACCAATACTTGTTTACAACAGCCATAATGAATTCCAGCAGACTAATGTAAGTCTTTCTCCCATTGATGAAGGAGTAGGAGGTTTCACTGAGGTCTATAAGGATAGGGTTATAATCCCGTTTCAGGGGAGATATGATGAATTCCGCCATGTGATTCACCATGAATTAACACATGCGTATATGTTCCAGATGTTTTACGGCGAGGGATTAGGTTCTATGGTTATGTCAATGACACGGTTTCAGCTCCCTCTCTGGTTCTGGGAAGGTATGGCTGAATATGAGAGCCTTGGATGGGATAAGAGCAGTGATATGTTTATGCGTGATGCTGTTGTTAACGGATATGTCCCGCCAATTGATTATATGGCAGGATTTATGGTATACAAAGGCGGGCAGTCTCTTTTTAATTACATAGCTGAAAAATATGGGAAAGAGAAAGTCGGAGAAGTTATTTCCAAGATCAGAGCAAGCAGGAATCTTGAAACAGGTCTGCGAAGATCAATAGGGCTTGATACAAAAGAACTTTCCGACAGATGGCAGAAATATTTAAGGAAAAGGTACTGGCCGGATATAGCAGGACGTGACGAGCCTGAAGATGTTTCCAGGAAACTTACCGATCATGTAAAAAATAAGAATTTTCTTAACAATGCCCCAACTCTTTCTCCCAACGGAGACAAACTGATTTACCTTTCTGATAGAGCAGATTATATTGATATTTATTTAATAAGCACTATTGACGGTAAAAATCTCGGCCGTCTTGTCAAGGGGCAACGTTCCGATATGTATGATAATCTTCATTGGTTGAGGCCCGGTGCAGGATGGTCTCCTGATAGTAAAAAAATTGCTTTTGCATCAAAATCAAAAGGTGGCAAGGATGCGCTCTTTATCCTGGATGTTAAATCAAGGAAGATTCTGCAAAGGTTAATTTTTAATTTAGACGGTATTTTTTCACCTGACTGGTCCCCTGATGGCAGAAGAATTGTTTTTATGGGCACGAAAAATGGCCAGTCTGATTTGTTCGTTTATAATCTTAAATCGAAAAAACTTACAAAACTCACTAATGATGTTTTCTCAGATGCAGAACCTGCATGGTCTCCTGACAGCAGAAAAATAGCATTTATCTCTGACAGGGAAGATTCTTTGAATCCTGATAATGACATTGAAATGCCGAGGAAGAAGAGATATAAATATGATATTTATGTGATTTCAGTTGATACAAGGCAGATAACACGTATAACTGATGATATAGCAAAAGAAAAATCACCAAAGTTTTCTTCTTCAGGAGATAAGATAGCATATATATCGAATGATAACGGTATTGACAATATATTTATTATTGACTGCAGTACAAAAGAATCCTATCCCATAACTAATCTTTTAACTGGAATATCCCAGATGTCGTGGTCAAGGGATGGATCGCGCATTGCATTTTCATCATTTTTTAAAGGCGGCTATGATATTTATATTTTAAATAATCCCCTTTTAATAAAACCGGAATCAGTAAAGCTGAAAGATACGATGTTTGTTCTGAAGGAATCCAAAAAAGAAAAGACAAAGAAAAAAGTAAAAGAACAGGAAGTAAAGGTCTATAATAACGGATACCGCAATTATGTTTTCGGAGATTCTTTTAGAAAAGGAGATATATTAAACCGTAAAAAGAAAAGGTCAGTTTTTCTTGCAGAACCTGCATTTAAGGATTCTATAGGACAGTATATAGCTAACAAATATTCTGTAAAATTTTCACCGGATATTGTTTACGGAAGTGCAGGGTACAGTCAATTTTACGGGCTTCAGGGTACTACGCAATTTGTTTTTTCTGATATTCTGGGGAATCATCAGATAAATCTCTATACGGATCTTTTTTATAATCTTAAAAATTCCAATTTTAATCTTTCTTATTACTATCTGCCTAAAAGAACTGATTTAGGGATTTCTCTATTCCATTACTCTTATCTTTTCTATACGTATTTTATACAGGATGGCTATTTGAGTTACGGTTATCTGCGTGATAGATATTATGGGTTACAGATGTTTTTATCCAGGCCTTTTAATAAGTATCGACGTATTAACTTAAGTGTCACGGGAATGGGAATTCAGAGAGACTGGGGCACAATAGATCCTTTTGCCTATTATTATGGATATTCCAATGACTATATGAAAGATAAGGGCAATATCTACAGCAGAAAGATTTTGTATTTTAATCTCGGATACAATACAGATACTGTTATTTGGGGGATGACAGGCCCTGTAAACGGGAAGAGATCCTATCTTTCTTTAACTTACAGCCCCGCAATTGTTAAGACAGGGGGGCTTGATTTCTGGACAATTAAAGGCGATTGGCGGAGATATATCAGGATTAAGCGTGATTATACTTTTGCTTTAAGATTTACCGGCGGTGTATCAGGGGGAAGGCAGCCTCAGCAGTTCATGCTTGGCGGAATGATGGGCTGGATTAATTATAGATATGCTGATATTCCAAGTGAGTTTTGGAATAATAACGGTATGTTTTTCTTCTCTTCATTTGAAACACCGATGAGAGGCGCCAGTTACTACAGTATGATGGGAACAAGATTTGTACTGTCAAATATCGAATTCAGATTTCCACTGATAAAATACCTCATTCTCGGCGGGCCTCTGCAGATTGGTTTTCAAAACATAAGAGGAGTCGTTTTTACAGATATCGGGTCTGCATGGTATAACGATAATGTATGGAAACCATTTGCATCTGTTAACGGGACAGGTTTTAAACTTCAGGATATGATGGCAGGATTCGGATTCGGTGCCCGGGTAAATCTGGGGTTTTTCCTTTTGAAGTATGATATAGCATGGAAAACAAATTTTGCAGTAACTTCTAAATTTCCTGTTCATTATTTTACGCTTGGAGCGGAGTTCTAACTGAAGGTTTTTTACAAATACAGATATTCGAATTGTTTTAATGTTTAACCTACAAAAATGGAGATTTTGTGTATGAGAAAGAGTGTCCTATTGTTTGCAGGATTGTTTATGTTTGCATCTCTTGTAATTGCACAAGAGAAAAAACTTAGTGTGTCTGTAAAACCAGTGCCCTCTATTGTGAAGCAGGGAGAGAATGGAACCCTTGTTGTAACGTGTGATGTTGCAGACGGGTTTCATGTTTCCGATGTTTCAAGCGGAATGTTTTCTGTTAAACCTTTTACTGTAAATGGAATTGAATTTGCCGAACCTGTTTATCCAAAAGCAGACAAAGATGCTGTTGCCGGTTATGTTTACAGGGGGAAAATAGAGATAAAAGTTCCGTTTAAAGTGAAAGCAAATTCTGCAGTTAAAAAATATATTTTGAAAACAAAAGTTTCTTTTCAGCCATGTACTGAGGATGGCACAGTTTGCTACCCTCCTGACGATGCTGCCGGTTCAACTGAGCTGATTGTTAAAGAGGGCAGCGGAGCAGTATCCGCATCGGATAATTCACAGCAGGAAATTATTAATTTCGAAAGCAATGATGAGTCAATTGCAGGCAGGCTTAATAATGCTTTGAACAAAGGCTCATTAATGGCATTCCTGATAGTTTTTCTTGGCGGACTTTTAACAAGCTTGACACCGTGTGTTTATCCGATGATTCCAATAACAATTGCTGTAATAGGAGCGCAGGCTTCAGGCGGAAAATTGAAAGGTTTTATACTCTCACTTTTTTATGTACTTGGAATTGCTGTTACGTTTACATCTCTTGGCGTACTTGCTGCAAAAACAGGTGCGATGTTCGGCACCTTTGCTCAGCATCCGGCTGCTCTGATAGTAATCAGTTTAATATTTTTCCTTATGGGCCTTTCAATGCTCGGAGCGTTTATCATTCAGGTGCCTTCATCAATATCTTCCAAGTTGAGGGGTAAAAAGAAAAAAGGTTTTCTCGGAGCCTTTTTAACCGGACTTATAGCCGGAATCGTTGTTTCTCCCTGTGTAAGCCCTCTTCTTGTTGTGATACTCACCTGGGTGGCGCGTACAGGGTCTGTTGTACTCGGTGCAAGCCTGCTCTTTACATTCTCTCTCGGGCTGGGAGTACTTTTTATTCTTATAGGTACATTCTCCGGTGTTCTTAAGGCGCTTCCCAAATCCGGTACATGGATGGAGTATATTGAAAAGGGTTTCGGGCTTCTGCTGATAGCACTGGCACTGTTTTTTGTAAAAAATGCGGTATCTCCTTTTATTTATTCAATGCTTTGGGCATTATTGTTAATTGTGGGTTCGGTTTTTATGGGTGCATTCGCTCCTGTCCATTCTGATTCTGTCGGAAAGGAGAAAGTAAAAAAAGCTATTGGAATTATTTTTCTTCTTACGGGAAGTTTAATAATGCTTTTCTCAATGGGTGAAAAGATGGGCTATGCAGAAATGAAGAGCAGTGGTTCACATGTATCCGGGGAGTCTTCAATGTGGTACAGTTCGGATACTATCGGGCTGCAGAATGCGGCCGAAACAGGTAAACCTGTCATAATAGATTTTTATGCCGAATGGTGTGCAGCTTGTAAAGAACTTGATGAGAAAACATGGCCAAAGCCTGATGTCAGTAAAGAACTTGAAAAATATGTACCTGTAAAGCTTGATATGACAGCGAATGATGAAGGTATTAAGATACTTCAAAAAAAATATAAAATAGTCGGAATGCCTACGGTAATTATCATGTCCCCTGATGGAAAAGAACTGTACAGGTTTGAGGGATTTAAAGGGCCTGAAGAAGTTTTGAATATATTGAAAAAATTTACAAAGTAAAGGATTGTTTTATGGCATTGCCCGTAACAGAAAAGCTTTATTATACAGAGCCTTATGAACATCTTTTTACTGCACGCGTTTTATCGGTAACTGATAAAGACGGCAGTTGTGATGTAGTTATTGACCGCACTCTGTTTTTTCCTGAGGGAGGAGGCCAGCCCTGTGATACAGGAGTGATAAACGGTATGGCAGTTGTAGATGTACGGGAAGAAAATGGTGTTATCATTCATACGGTTAAGGGCAGGCTTACACAGGGAGAAGCAGTGCATGGGGATGTTTCATGGGAACGCCGTTTTGATCACATGCAGCAACATACAGGGCAGCATATTTTAAGTCAGTCATTTTTAAGAATATATGGAGCAAAAACAGTAGGGTTCCATCTCGGAAGAAATTTTGTGACAATTGATCTTGACAGGGAAATTACTGACAGAGAACAATTGGAGCAGGCAGAACATCTTGTAAATAATATAGTTTTTGAAAACAGAAAAGTAAAAAATAAAGAGATTGCATCAGATGAAATAGCATCTTATAATTTAAGGAAATTTCCTCCCATTCAAGATACTATTCGGGTAGTAGAAATCGAAGATTTTGATCTATGTGCATGCTGTGGAACTCATGTCAGCGCTACAGGAGAGACAGGCCCAGTTAAAATTGTTAAAACAGAGCGGTATAAAGGAGGTTCAAGGATCTCTTTTGTCTGCGGCGGCAGAGCGCTTAATTATTTTACTCATGTCTCAAATATTGTACAGGATATTTCCTTATCACTTGATACAGGTTATAATGAACTTGTACATAAAGTTTCTAATTTAAATGAGAATTACAAGTCCCTGAAGAGAAAGAACAAGCATACTGAGGAAAGGCTTCTGGATTATATAGCGGATTCCCTTTTATCAGGCCTTCAGAAAGATAAAGAAATAAATATTATTGATATTTTCGATGAGAATATTTCTTTTGAATCTCTGCGTATACTTGTACGGAAGTTAGTGAATAATTCCGGTATAATTGCTGTTGCAGGTACGAAAGATGACAAATCTCATGTTGTGCTGGCAAGTTCAAAAGATGTTGATATTGATCTGGGAAAGTGGTTTGACAGCCTTATTACAAAAATTAATGGAAAAGGGGGCGGCCCGGATTCTTTTAAGCAGGGAAGCGGAGAATTAAAAACCGATTTGAATTCTGTAATTCGGGATACAGCAGAAAATATTAAATCTCAGGTATTGCCTGAAAATTAAAAAAACATTGAGATTGCGGAGAAATTTATTTAATGAATCTGATTACATTTACATTTTGGATTGACAAGGATGAAGAGGAAGATTATATTACAGAGTCGGAAGAACTTAAGGAGTTCTGGGATGAAAACAATGTAGTCGTCTCACTGTTCAGAGATTCAAATCAGAAGGAAAAGTTCTATCAGATATTCCTCACAGAAATGAGCGTTGAAGACCTGACAATGCTTATCAGGAAGGAAGAATCTGCCAAAAGAGCTTTTAACCTTATAAAGCAGGCAGGAGACCAGGTAGTGATGTCTTCTTTTGAACAAATTTTTTAGAAGATCAAAGGAATATTAATGTCTGATATTTTAACAAAAGTTGAAGTGATGCTGAAAGAAGCGCAATTTTTTCTTGTGTCTGTTAAAGAGCTGAATCAGAGATTACGAAGAGAGATTCCTGGTATTATACTCAGTGATGATGAGCTTGCTGATATACTGCGGGGAGATGAAAGGTTCCGCCTTTTTGCGAACGGGCTTGATTCCTTAGACGAGCACTATTCCTCTGCATCACTGATGCTGCTGGAGGAGCACGGTATAACCGTAGGCCCGAGAGTGATGCTTAAGAACAGAGTTCCTACAAAAATAGAAGTGATAAATTTTTTACATGAAAAAGCAAACCAGACATTTGATACATTAAAAAAAGCGTGGGATATGCGTCCGCCTGATGATGAGCATATAGAGGATCAGCTTTTGGAAGCACTTGCAAAGGCACAGCGTCTCCAGCGCCAGTTAGCGGAACTTGCGGGAAAGGAGTTTCCGGTAAAAGAGGAACAGTAGAAAATAGTTAAGGATTGATGTTTGGACAGAAATAGTAATGTTGGGGGAATACAATGAGTGCGGAAATAGCAATAATGAATAGATCCGCTGTAGCACTTGCTGCGGATAGTGCGGTGACAATTAATAGGAAAGAAAATGTAAAAATCTATAATACTGTAAATAAATTGTTTACACTTTCCAAGTATCATCCAGTGGGAATCATGGTTTATGGCAGCGCGGATTTAATGGGCGTTCCATGGGAATCAATTATTAAGATATATAGAAATAATTTATTAGAAAAAAGTTTTTCTACTCTTGAAGAATATGCACAAGATTTTATGAACTATCTTGATAAAGATAATAAATTATTTCCGGAAGAGATACAAGATAATTATTTTAAATCAGCAATTTTGAATTATTTTAGTATTATAAAAAGGGATATTGATAAAAAAGTAAAGGATATCACAGATCAAAAAGGTACAATCTCAACAATTTCTATAGAAAACATAACAAAAGATACTATTAGAGAACATTTTATGATGTGGGAAAAAGCCGAAAGACTTTCCCACCTTCCAAAGAGTTTTCCGAATAAAATTATTGTGAAATTTGACAAATTTATTAATGAAAGTATTTCAAAGGTATTCCAAAAGCTGCCTGTTTTTTCAAAAAGCACAGAAGACTTAAAAGCAATTTGTGGAAATTTGTTTTTTAAAGATAAATTTCCTCAAAGCCTTGCGGGAATAGTAATAGCAGGTTTCGGAGACGAAGAAACTTTTCCTGCTTTGAGTTCATTTAAAATTGAGGCAGTGATAAATAATAGATTAAAATATAAGTTTCAGAAAGATGAAAGTTTCAGAATAAACTTTGAATATAGAGCTGCGGTGATTCCATTTGCGCAAAGGCAAAATGTGTATACCTTTGTAGAAGGAATTGATCCAAATTGCAAACAAATTATATTTAGTTATATTGAAGAGTTATTAAAAAATTACCCGAGCAATATAATCGAAAATATTATGTTTAATTCTATGGTCGAGAAAAAAACAATGTTGGATAAAATGAATAATGTAAGTAAAGAAATATTTCAAGATTTTATGGACAATATCAATAAATATATTAAGACTGCTAATATAAACCCCATACTTAATGCAGTAGAATTTTTGCCGAAGGATGAGCTATCGTCTATGGCAGAAGCATTAGTCAGTTTAACCTCATTCAAACAGAAAATCTCGATGGATTCTGAAACCGTCGGAGGTCCGATAGATGTTGCAGTTATTTCAAAAGGGGATGGTTTTGTGTGGATAAAAAGGAAACATTATTTTAAACCTGAATTAAATCCACATTATTTGTCTAAATATTTTTATACAAAAGCAGAGGAAATTGAAGATGAAACAAAAATCAAGTCAAAAAAATAATAAATACGAAGAGTTTACTTATGATGAATATTTAAAAAGATTCTATCCAAAATCGAATAAAAGGCTCAAGATCGGAGATGATTATCCCTCCAAAATCGGCATATCTTTAGCGCGTGTTTCTTTAAGCAAGATACAACGGATTTTGTCTCCTTTGCATGAATAGAATAAAAATAATGTGATAAGATGTTTGCATTTGTAGAAATATTTGTTTGAGAAAAGAATGGGATTTCTATAAAGGTGCAAGAGACTGTTTTTATATGATACATTTTAGAGTTATTAATTGAACAAGATATGAGTAATGACGGATAAATGGAAAGAGATATTAAGGAGCAGCATTACATTGCCTTCCAGGCTGCCGAACAATATCAGCATAAACATAGAAGAAGCAGAACAAGTAGTTAAACTGTATCCCATGCAGGTCAATCCCTATATTCTGAAACTTGCAGAACAGTGCGGCCCTTCCATTGCGAGGCAGTTTATTCCTGATATAAGGGAACTCAGCGATGAAAAGGGAATGGAAGATCCTCTTGCTGAAGAGAGGGACAGCCCTGTTCCCGGAATTACTCACAGATATCCTGACAGAGTGCTCTTTCTTGTTTCCAATATATGCCCTTCAATATGCAGATTCTGTACGAGAAAGCGGAAAGTTGGGAAATGGAAACCGATTACAAGAAAGCAGATAGAGAATGGAATATCTTACATAAAGAGTAATTCTGAAATCAAAGATGTTCTTTTGTCTGGCGGAGATCCTCTTCTTCTTGATGATGATTATCTGGAGTATATTTTAAATGCGGTCCGAAATATTTCTCATGTTGAAATAATCAGAATAGGCACGAGAACCGTCACAGCTCTGCCGCAGAGGATTACAAACAAGCTGGCAGTCATGTTAAAAAAATACAATCCTCTTTTTGTTAATATTCACATTAATCATGCTGATGAGATAACATCCGATATGAAGAGAGCAGCCGGATTTCTCATTGATAACGGAATAGTTTTGGGAAGTCAAACAGTGCTTTTACGCGGGATTAATGATAATTCTGAGCAGATGATAAAGCTTATGAGAGAACTTGTCAAACTCCGCATCAGGCCGTATTATCTTCTGCATGCAGATCTTGTAAAAGGAACTGAGCATTTCAGAACCAGAATTGAAACAGGAATTTCCATTATAGAAAATATGAGAGGTTATATTTCAGGTATGGCTAATCCCCAGTATGTGATTGATCTGCCCGGAGGAGGGGGAAAAGTACCTGTTGTACCAGATTACCTGAAACACTTGCATGGAGAAAATGCAGAAATAAGAAATTATGCAGGGGATTTGTATATTTATCCTCAGCCTGAAAATTGATATTTTTTATATGTTTACGCAAACGTTTGTGTTGACATCGAAAAAAGAAACATTAAATCTGAGAGGTTTAATTATGAAAGCAAAAGCCCTGAAATGTTTGGTTATTTCAGCAGGATTTATTCTTATTGCATCAGGATATGTTTCTGCAAAGCAGAAGAAATTGCACGACTGGGAAAATCCGAAAGTATTTGCAATTAATAAAGAGCCCGGACATGTTTTAATTGTACCGTTTAAAAGTATGCAGAAGGCGTTTTCCGGCGATGAGAGAGAGTCGGTTTTTTACAAGTCATTAAACGGTATATGGCGTTTTAACTGGGTAAAACGTCCCAAAGACCGCCCTGTTAATTTTTATAAAGCTGATTTTGATGTGAGTTCGTGGAGCAGAATTCGTGTCCCCGGAGACTGGGAACCCCAGGGGTATGGAGTTGCCCGTTACCTTGATGAAGAGTACCCTTTTAAACCGGATCCTCCTTATCATGACCCGAATAACAACCCTGTCGGCAGTTACAGGACATCTTTTACCGTACCGTCAGATTGGAAGGGCCGCAGTGTATTCATCAGTTTCGGTGCTGTACGATCTGCAATGTATGTTTGGGTCAACGGAAATAAAGTCGGGTACAGCGAGGGAAGCAAGACACCGGCGGAGTTTGATATTACAGATTATATCAAAAAAGGCAGCAATTTACTTGCAGTCGAAGTATACAGATTCAGTGACGGCAGCTATCTTGAAGGCCAGGATACCTGGCGTATAAGCGGTATTGACAGAGATGTATTTATCTATTCTGTTCCCGATATTCGAATAAGCGATTATTTTATCCATGCAGAATTGGACAGCTTGTACAAAACAGGGATATTTTCAATTGATATTGAAATTAAATCACAACAAAAGAAACTGTCAGCTTGTTCATCGGGAGTTACTGTTTTCGATGAAGGCAGAAATCAGATTTTTACTGATAGTAAAGAAATTACAATTCAAAAACCAAATAATACAGTGCATTTCAGCACAGTAATTCCGAATGTAAAAAAATGGAGCGCTGAGACGCCCTGTCTTTACAGAATAGTTCTTAAACTTAAACAAAAAGACGGGAATACGGAGTATCTCGCAGCAAATATAGGGTTCCGTACTGTTGAAATAAAAGACGGACAGTTATGCATTAACGGTGTTCCCATATATATCAAGGGGGTAAACAGGTGTGAATGGCATCCTGTTTTTGGAAGATATCTACCTCGCGAGACAATGATAAAAGATATTAAAATGATCAAACAGTTTAATATAAATGCTGTCAGGGGAAGCCACTATCCCAATGATCCTTTCTGGTACCAATTGTGTGATAAGTACGGATTGTATGTTGTAAACAGTGCTAATATTGAGACTCACGGAATTCAGTTTCATCCGAAGGGGATAAATTTTTTAAGCAGCAACCCCGAATGGGCAGATGCATATCTTGACAGAACAAAACGGCTTGTTGAGAGAGATAAGAACCATCCGAGTGTTATAATATGGGAACTTGGAAACGAGGCCGGCGACGGACAGAATTTTGTAAAAGATTATAATTGGATAAAAAGGCGTGATCCTTCAAGGCCGGTTCAATATCAGCCTGCATGGTGGAAGAACCATACGGATATTGTCTGCCCCATGTATAAAAATATTACATTCCTGAAGAAATTTCATAACAAGGATCCCAAAAGGCCTTTTATACTCTGCGAATACTGCCACGGAATGGGAAATGCAGAGGGAAATCTTCAGGATTACTGGGATACTTTTGAATCTTATCATAATCTTCAGGGCGGTTTTATCTGGGACTGGGTTGACCAGACATTCCTTAGAAGAAAACCCGACGGCACTCCTTTTTGGGCTTATGGAGGGGACATGGGGGATAGAGGTCTGCCTAATGACTCTTCTTTTTGCGCAAACGGCCTTGTTCAGGCAGACCGTACATTAAAACCTCATATCTGGGAAGTTAAGAAAGTATACCAACCTGTAAAATTTAAAGCTGTGGATTTAAAAGAAGGAATATTTAAAGTTATTAACAGACAAGATTTTGCTGATTTGGAAAGATATCAATTCAGATATGTTTTGGAGGAAGACGGGAAAGAGATATCCAATGGAAGAATAGATGTTCCGTATGTAAAGCCCCGAAATTCAGAAGAGTTTAAAATCGATATTCCTTCGGTAAACCCATTACCCGGGAGAGAATATTTCCTGACAATTAAGGCAGCTATGAACAAGAAGATGCAGGGAATGCCAGCCGGCCATGTGGTTGCGTGGGGCCAGTTTAAACTTTCCTTATATATTCCGGCAGAGAAGCTATGTGCCAAAAAAACAAACAAGGTGCTTTTCAATAAAAACGAGAAGAGTATTGTTGTATCATCAAAAGATTTTAAAATTGTTTTCAACAGGGAATCAGGAAAAATCAAGTCATGGATTTACAGAGGAAGAGAAATTGTCAGGACTGGCCTTGAACCATATTTTTACAGAGGAGGGACTGACAGCGATATTGCAGGGGGCAATGAAATGAACCTACGGTGTGCAGTATGGAAAGATGCAGGGAAACATATGAAATTAACTGATGTGAATCTTTATGCACCTGACGATAAAAGCGTTGAAGTACAGTTTTTTTATGATATGGCAACAGTAAAATCAAAATACTATACAAAGTATAAAATTTACGGATCAGGCGATATGGTTGTCACTGTGGAATTCAGGCCGGGAGATATGCACCTGCCTGAACTTCCCAGATTCGGCATGAAGATGACTCTGCCCATACCGGATTTCTCATATATCGAATGGTTCGGCAGAGGCCCTCACGAATCATACTGGGACAGAAAAACAGGCGCGGCAATAGGAAAATACAGGGGAAGTGTCTGGTCTCAGTATTTCCCCCATGTAAGGCCCCAGGAGAACGGCAACAAATGTGATGTGAGATGGGCTGTACTTTCTGATAAAAAGGGGAAAAGGGGGTTTATTGTTGAAGGCGCTAAACCTCTTGGTATTGAAGCCCATCAGTTCGATATTGAAGAGCTCAATTATGTGCCTAAAGGCCAGCGGCACGGTACTGATATTAAGCCTGAAAATTTGATAACTTTCTGTATTGATCTTAAACAGATGGGTGTAGGAGGAGATAATGCATGGGGAGCAAGGCCTCATGCAGAATATACACTTTATCCGAAATACTATTCATACAAGTTCAGGCTGCGGCCATTCGGTAAAAAAGAATCGGAAGATAGGTTGGTGAGGAGAGAATTCTAAAAGATTCTCTTGCAATTTGTTCAATTGTTGGATATATTTTTTTAATTGGTAAAGTTCAATAATTTGTTATGCCGGAGACAATCTTGAAAAAATATTTTGATCTGGAGATACCAAGCCACAGGAAGATTTTGAATTTTATCCGTGTTAACGGTGAAATTTCAGGCGCGGACCTTGCACGGTTAAGCAGTCTGCAGCCGTCTACAATTGTTTACATATTAAGAGCACTTGAAGAAAAGGGATTAATAGAAATAAGCAGAATCGGGAACTCCTCCGGCAGTGCAGGTAAGCCGCCCACATTATGGCGGCTTGTAGGAAAGAAGGGCTATATAATCGGCTTAGAAGTGATTCCTTCGGAACTGCGCGTAACAGTAATTGATTTCAGCAGCAATGTAATTCTTCAGGAACAGTTGACAGGAATAAACAATATCGGTGAAGATTCTTTTATCTCAGCAGTTGTTCCATTTATCCGGAATTTATTAGTTAAGCTCAATATTGATAAGGATAAGGTTATAGGTATGGGCATAGCTATTCCCGGCCTTGTTGACAGGAAAAACGGGAGAATTCATTATTCACGTACTTTAAATTTAAGAAATTACCCTCTTCAGGCAAAGTTAAATGAAGAATTCGGAATTCCCGTAGAAATTGTAAATGATGCGAATGCGGGTGTTCTTGGAATCAGGTGGCATAAGGATCTGTTTGATAAGTTACCGCCTGACCTTGTTTTTTTAACTCTTAATGTAAAAATCGGACAGATGGGTGCTGGTTTAATATTAAATAACAGATTATATGAAGGCTCCCATGGAACAGCAGGGGAAATATTTCTCTCTCTGCCATCTTTGGCAGATATAATAAAAGAGTCCCAGGATGATAATGACCAGGCAAAAGTTGCTGATATTGTAAATAATAGGGAGAAGTTGTCAATTTCGGATATTATTAACTACGCAAAGGATAATTGCCCTTTATGCACAAGAGTGCTTATGCGGTATGCCCAGTTCCTTATAAACGAGATATTTAGAATTGTAGAATTTATCAATCCTGATCTAATTGTCATAGGGGGAGATATTACCGAAGCGAAAACCCTGGTTAAAAAATATATTGAAGATAGTGTGGCTGATAAGCTGAAAAGAATATATCCTCTCGGTGTTGCTGCACCGAAAATAGAGTTTTCTACTGTCGGAATTTATTCTGTTTCAATGGGTGCGTCAGCTTTGATAATGAGAAAGATTTTTAGATAAAAATAAGATTAAGTATTAAATCTATCTATCAAAAATGTTCAATGTTTTTTATACGTAGAGAGTGTACGTTTTCAATATTGTATTTAAGCAATTATAACGTCAATGCCAAGATTTTCCAGAGCATCTTTCTCTTCCTGCGGGACATGTTTGTCAGTAATTACAGTATTGATATCGCTTAACGGGGCAATTAATGCAAAACTGCGTTTTGTGAATTTGCTTGAATCTGCGACAACAAAGGATTTCTTTGATATTTTAATCATAATTTTATTTAAATATGCTTCTTCTACATTTGGAGTGGAAATACCATATTTGATATCAATTCCATCAACGCCGAGAAAAAGTTTATCACAGAAATAGTTTTGGATTGTGCTTTCTGCCATGGGCCCTACCATTGATAAAGCATTTTTACGGAGAATGCCGCCGGGAATTATTACTCTTATACTGGGGTATTCAGCCAGTTGGCGGGCAATGTTAAGGGCATTGGTAATTACAGTGAGATCTTTAAAATTATTAAGATTTTTAGCTATTTCCATAGTTGTTGTTCCGGAATCAAGGATAATTGTTTCTCCCTCATTAATTAATTTTGCTGCGTTTTTACCTATAGATTGTTTTTCCGGAAAATGTTTTTTTGCTTTCAGATTTAATTTGTAGTCAATCGCAACCTGCTGCGGGCGTATAGCTCCCCCCCTTGTTCTTATGAGGAGGTTTTTCTGTTCGAGGTGGGATAGGTCATTTCTGATTGTTACCGGGCTGACCCGAAAGATTTTGCTTAATACAAGTACTTGTACCTGCCCTTCACGATTAATCTGTTCTATAATTTTTGATCTGCGCTCTATAGTTAGATCTTTTTCATCCATTTTGTATTATTCCTTTCCTCCATATGAAAGTAAAACAAAAAAGTTAAAAAATCAATAAATTTAATGAAAATAAAAATTTTGCAAAAAGGACTTGACAAGGAAATGTAATTATTATATCTTTTAAAAGAAAGGAAATGATAAAATTGGAAAGGAAATGAAAGCTATGAGTAGTTTCCAAAGATTGGATGATGATAGATTAAAAGCCTTAGGTGCATATTATACGTTTACTGAAATTGCAGGACAGCCGCAGCTTTGGTTAAATACATGGTCACATATAAATAAACATCGCAAAGAATTGAGTTTATTTTTACAGCCTTTATTTGAAACCAAGGATTTGAAAATTATTCTAACAGGTGCAGGAACATCTGCTTTTATCGGGGATGTATTAGAAGGGGTTTTTCGTAAATCCCGGGGATTAAATGTACTTTCTGCTGCGACTACTGATATTGTTACTCATCCGGAAGAATATTTATTACCCAAAGCACCAACCTTGCTTATATCCTTTGCGCGATCCGGGGACAGTCCTGAAAGTATCAGCACAGTTGAATTGGCAAATCAGATTTGCGACAATATCTATCATTTAATTATAACGTGTAATCCTGATGGTATATTAATTCAAAAAGGAGGAAATAAAAAAAACAGCTTTGTTTTAATAATGCCTCCTGAATCAAATGACCAGAGCCTGGCTATGACAGGAAGTTTTACATCAATGCTTCTCGCAGGCATATTAGTTGCAAGATATGACGAAATAAATAATTTAAGAGAAGCAGTGGAAATTATGGCTGAATACGGAAATAATATTTTAAATAATTATTCAGATATTCTTTACGAAACAGCAAAACTCGATTTTAATCGTGCTGTATTCCTGGGTTCCGGCGTTTTCCAGGGTATTGCCCGTGAGTCACATCTGAAACTGCAGGAGCTTACAAACGGTAGTGTAATTTGTAAATTTGATTCTTTCCTTGGATTCAGGCATGGCCCGAAAGCTGTAATAAATAACAAGACTCTTCTAATGTATTTTATATCCAATAATCTTTATGTACAGCAATATGAAAAAGATTTAATAAATGGGATTAATGCCGGGCAAAAAGGTATGTTTTCTATTGGCGTTATGGAGCACGATATTAAAGGAATAGATTTGGATATGCGCATTATCCTTTCCAAAGATAAAACAATGCTTGATCAATATTTTTTAGCACCGGTTAGCGTGCTTCCTGCACAGGTTATCGGGTATTATAAATCATTAAATCTTAATTTTAAACCTGATTTACCTTCAGAGAGCGGTACAATTACAAGAGTTGTTCAAGGTGTAAATGTATATCCGTTTAAAAAATAATATATTTAAATATGGGACAGACAGAGATGGATAGTAAAGAATATGATGTAATTGTTGTCGGCGAATTAAATGTTGATTTGATCTTAAATGGAATTGACGGCTTCCCTGAAGTTGGAAAAGAGAAACTGGCAGAAAAAATGACTTTAACATTGGGAAGTTCGTCAGCAATATTTGCCAGTAATTTAAGCGCTCTCGGAGACAAAGTCGCTTTCCTGGGGAAGATTGGCAAAGACATTTTTGGAAGACTTGTAATGGAACAGTTTCAGGCTAAAGGTGTATCTACTGACTTGATTATTCGGGACACCAGTTTGAATACAGGAGCAACAATAGTTTTAAATTACGATGAAGACAGAGCCATGATAACACATACAGGAGCAATGGAGCATTTAACGATAAATGACATGAATCCTGAAACTTTAAGGAAAGCCCGGCATCTCCATTTTTCTTCGTATTTTTTGCAGCCTGGCATACGCAGAGATGTATCAACTATGTTTAAAATGGCAAAAGAGAACGGCTTGACAACATCGTTTGATGCCCAGTGGGATCCTGCTGAGCAATGGGAAATGGATATAGAGAATATTTTACCTTATGTTGATTTATTTTTCCCAAATGAGCAGGAATTGCTGCATTTAACAAAACA
>JAGGVB010000083.1 GCA_021158245.1 bacterium
CTGAACTTTGCGGAAAGCAAAATTTTATATCTGCAGCTCCTGTAAATTTGCTATTTTGTATCGATTGGCATCGTATTGAAAGATGGGCCAAGCTTGAAGCAGCTCCATTTACTGCTACCAGTTCTTTTCGCCATTTTTGGATATCTTTTCAGGATACAATTATTTGTGCGCAAAATATCTGTACTGCTGCAGATTCGTTAGGATTAGGTTCAGTTTATGTTGGCACTGTTCTTGAATCTTTTCTCGAAATTAAGGAGCTGTTTCAGCTACCGAAGGGTGTATTTCCCGTTGTACTGCTTTCACTTGGGTATCCTGAGAGCAGAGCTCTTTCAAGGCAAAAACTTGGCGTAGATGTGATTGTCCATAATGAAAGATACCATGAAATAACAGACCAAAAACTTGTAGATGTTTTTAACGAAAAGTATTATGGTTTGAAAATGAAAATAACCGAGGAACAACTCAACACAATTGCAAGTGTTGCCAGAGAAGTTCATGGCGAAGGGTTTGCTAAAAAGTGCGTAGAGCAGATTAGAAAAAATGGATATATAAATTGGGCGCAGCGGTATTTTGGTCTTCATTATCCTGCCAATTATATGCCGAAAGGTAACGATATCTACATGAAATTAATGGAAGAGTTTGGATTCAATTGGTTTAAGAAATATTATCCACTTGAAGATAAAGAAAAATAATTGCAAAAACTTCATTATTATTTTAGTTACTTTATTTTAATATCTGAAATTACTGTATATCTTTCTTGCAATACGGAACTTTTTTACGAGTTGCCTGTCTAAAAGAAAAGGAGGTATTGAGAATGAAAAGGATAATTAGTAATCGCAAATTGAGGTTTGCCATTGTGGTACTTATTGTGGGGATGATGTTGATCAGTGGGTGCAATAAGCAGCCAGTGTCCGATCAAGAGCCATCTACGCTGAAGACGGAGCCTGTTGATTTGTCTGACATACAAACAGAAAAATTAAGCTTTGTGAAACACTACTTTTTGGAGTCTCTTGATATAACAGTACAAGTTCCTCAGTACAATTTGCCGCTTGAGACAAGCAGGATTTCAAACTTTAATAGTTTTCTGTCAGAGATTGAATTAAGCAACGAAGCGCTTAAAAAATTACAAGCGAACGGTTTTGTTGTTATTGATAATCCATTTAACCCCGGCGAAGAAGATATTACGGAGCCATATAAGAACTTGAAAGAGGTAGAAACGCCTATTTTTATTACATCTGATTCTTTACTGCATCTTTACCATATCCAGTTTGATGAAACTTTAAGGCAGATAGAAGAGCGTGAATTTTACGATGATATATGGAATATCAGCAAAATTTTATTAGAAGATTCGATTGAGAAATATAAGAATTCTACAGGAGACCTGAAGGAGGCATCAAGGAGAAGCGTTGCGTATTTTGCAGTTGGCCTTGAGCTTTTGAAACCAAAAATAGACCAGGTCAAAAGAAGCGAGGAGGGCATGCAAGATGATGCATTTTTTACTCCCGAAGAAGGGAAAGAATATACTTTTATAGTTCCTGATTTCGTAAAAGGAGATGTTGAAGAGGAATTAAAATTAATAGCAAAACACGAAGGATTCCATGAATCGCCAATTTTTATTTACAATGAAGATTATTCGCAGTATGTGCCGAGAGGGCATTATACGCGATCAGAAAAATTGAAGAATTATTTTAAAGCATTTATGTGGTACGGAAGGATAAGTATGATACTCAAAGGGAGCCCGGATATACCTCCCGGGGAAACGGATCAGAATGACAAAAAAGGTTTTATCTCTGCTTATGATGCTAAAATTCAAACAATGCAAGCCTGTCTTATTGCATCTATGTTTGCTGAAAATAAAGAGGTGAAAGATAAATGGGACAGGATTTATTCAGTAACAGCCTTTTATGTTGGTTTGTCGGATGATCTTGGTCCTTATGAATATCTTGAGGCAATGAACGATGTGTTTGGCGATAAATTTGATCCTAACGAACTAACTGATGAAAATATTATAAAACTTAAAACGAAATTGGCAGAGTATAGGACTCCTGAAATTTATGGTGGAACCGGGATGCAATATGTGAGTGCTGCTGGTGGTCCTGATGAAGTTTTGGCGAACACCCAGGGTTTCAGATTAATGGGGCAGAGATTTATCCCTGATTCTTATATGTTTCAGAACCTTGTTTTTGGATATGTCACTAAATATCTGGGAAATGAAGAGCCTTTTACAATGGTTTTTATTGATGGTGTTGGCCCTGCCAGAGGATTTCCACGAGGGCTGGATGTGATGTCATTGCTTGGGTCAAAGAGAGCGATGGAAATTTTACAAGAAGGTGACGATACGAATTATGAAGGTTATGCAGAACAGTACGCAAAACTGAAAGAGGAATTTGATGGTTTTACTGCAGAGGAGTGGAATAAAAATCTTTATTGGTCCTGGCTTTATGCGCTAAAACCTCTATTACAAGAGTATGGGAATGGTTATCCGACGTTTATGCAGACAAAAGCGTGGCAGGATAAAGAATTATCTACCTGCCTATCTTCGTGGGCAGAGTTGCGGCATGATACTATTCTTTATGCAAAGCAGAGCTATACTATGTTTGAAAAGTCTATTGCCCCTTTACCACCTGAGAAACCTGTTGTTGGCTATGTCGAGCCAGTACCGGAATTCTATAACAGGTTATTAACTTTGACGCGGATGACGAATAATGGCTTAAGCGATATGAACGTTCTGGACAATTCTGCAAAATACCGCCTGGAAAGTCTGGAGAAGATACTTGAAAGGTTAAGAGATATATCTGCGAAAGAATTAGAGAATAAAGAATTAACTGAAGAAGATTACGAGTTCATCAAAAATTTTGGAGAGGAATTAAACAGTGTTATACAGGATGTTGAGGATAAAGCCAAGAAAACAACTATTGTTGCAGATGTCCATACAGATGGCAACACACAGCAGGTTCTGGAAGAAGGGAACGGTTATGTTAAACTAATCATTGTTGCGTACAAAGTTCCTGATGGCAGGA
>JAGGVB010000084.1 GCA_021158245.1 bacterium
ACACACGAAAGAGACATGCACAGGCTGGGCGGACTTGCAACAAAAATGCCTATTACATTTCTTACGTTCTTGCTCGGTATAATTGCAGCAGCAGGTATCCCTCCAATGAACGGATATGCATCAAAATGGTTGATCTATCAGGCTTTGCTAACAAGTAAATTCCCGTTCCTTACAATAACGATATTCATTGCATCAACCGGTGCATTTATGTACTTATACAGAGCTTTACATTCAATTTTTCTGGGTCAGCTTCCTGAAAAACTGGACAATGTAAAAGAAGTTCCCATTTTGATGCAGTTGCCAATGTTTATAATGATGCTGCTTATGATTGGAATAGGAATGTTTCCGGGATACGTTTTGAGGCCTATAGGAGAAATCGTTGCAAAAATGGGTCTTATCCCTATGAAAGTTACAAACACTACTATGTTTGCATTCCTTTCCAATGTTGATGCTCTCGCTGTGTTTAATATGTTTGCTTTAAGTTTTCTTGTTGCATTTGTTTTTTATCTTATTGGGAAACCGCGGCATCATGTGGAGCCGCTGGATAACTACACTGCAGGGCAAAATCCAAAAGATTTTGGCATGACAACAGAGATGTATCATTTCGCATTTAAATTTTATGAACCATTTCAAAATCTTTTTAAGTCAGTAAAAATTGATGTAAAGCATTTTTATGATACATTTGTCAAAAACGTTAATCTTATTGGAGATGCTTTCAGTTCTATGTTTACATCTTCGGCAAGATCGTCATCAATATTTTTTATGGTTGGAATTATAACTATAATTATAGCGGGATGGTTACTATGATAGTAATAAAGTACATAGGATTTGTTCTTGTGAGCATAATTGTGGGTCTGCTGTTTATGGGTATCGGAAGAAAATATACAGCAAGGATTCAAAGAAGATACGGACCTCCATTCTGGCAGTCGTATCTTGATGTGATTAAGCTTTTCTCAAAAAAATCTATCTCACATCATTGGGTTATGGATTTTGGTATTATGATGGGACTTGCAGGAATTTTGGCTACAATAGCCTTTCTGCCGATTGCCGGGTATCATCTATTCAATTCGATGAATGGAAATATTATCATAATGCTCTATTTTATGACAATAGGTTCTCTTGGGATGGCAATGGGAGTTTCTGCTTCCGGAAACCCAAATGCCTCAATAGGTATAGCAAGAGCGTTAACAATGATGCTTGGTTATGAAATACCTTTTGTTATTGTTGTCATATCATTAATATTTGTAAATCAAAGTTCGCTTTTATCCGTTATGATAACAAATCAAGCCGGGGGATTTTTGCATTGGAATCTTATTAGATACCCGTTGGGCTTTATTGCAGCAGAAATGGCATTACAGGGCATGCTTGGAGAGAAACCATTTGATGCAATGATTGCCCCCTCGGAAATTGCTTCAGGGCCAATGGTGGAATTAAGCGGAAAAATGATGGGACTTGCCTTTTTGCAGCACGCCGCGCAAATTTTTCTCGAGACTGCAATAATAACAAATCTATTTCTCGGAGGAGCATCAAACATTTGGGCATTCTTCTTTAAAATGTTCATTCTTTATATCTTATCATTATCCATAAATGCTGTTTCCCCCAGATTTAAATTTGAAGACGCTGTCAAATGGTTTTGGAAATGGCCGATGGCATTTTCCCTTGTACAATTACTGATAACTATTTTATGAAAAAGGTGATAATATGCTTGCAACATCAAGAAAAGATCTGAGAGACAAAGGATGGGAAAATATTCTGAACTATTTCAGAAAAAAATCCATGTGGATGCTCCATTACTGTACAGGCTGCGGAGCAATTGAACTCCCTCCTACAATGACATCACGATGGGACATGGAACGATTTGGTCTGGGGCCCATGGCTACACCAAGGCAAGCAGATCTGCTTTTGGTTACCGGATATCTTTCAATTAAATCGCTCAAAAGAGTAATATACACATACGAACAGATGCAGGAACCAAAATGGTTAATTGCATTCGGTTCATGCCCGTTAAACGGAGGTATCTATTACGACTCATACACAGTAATTAACAGACTCGCTCTTTATCTTCCAATTGATCTATCAATAGAGGGCTGTATGCCAAGGCCGGAAGCAATTATTAACGGATTTAATACTCTTATGGAATCAATAGAAAACAGCACTGCTGTAGGTTATAAAAAATATAAAGAGAATTATGACTGGTATAAAAAGAACCAGAATGCTGTGTTGAATAGAACAAAATCCGTGTTTGAAACAGGGGTAAAAAAATGACACAAAAAGAAATAATTGAAAAGATAAAAAATAATTTCCAAAAAGTGGATATTAAAATTTTAGATGATCACCAATTTTCCGTTGGAATTAAAAAAGAGCAGAACATATCTGTTTTAGCCTTTCTTCAACTGCTCGGTTTTAAAGAATTAGCACTGTTAACAGCAGTTGATTGGATTGATGACGGTGAATTTGAGATTGTTTATAATCTCTTTTCCTATTCGGATAACCAACAGATATTGGTAAAAACTCGAATAAAAAGAGATAACCTCGATATTCAGTCAGTTGTAAATCTCTGGGAAACAGCCGAAATGTATGAAAGAGATACTCATGAATTTTTCGGTGTTAACTTTATTGGAAATGATAAACTTATGCCGCTATTTCTGCACAATTGGCTTGATATCCCTCCAATGAGAAAAGATTTTGATTCTCTCGCATATTCAAATGAGGTTTATGGTAAATTCAAAGAAGAGAGGGACAAATGAATGAACTATTAACATTTTTAGGACAAGAAGACAGATATAAAAAATATGAACTTTTCTTTGGGCCGAACCACCCGGGAATGAATGGCAATTTTTCTTACATTTTAACAGTTGAGGGACACACAATAAAAAGGGTTGACCCTGATCCGGGACAGCTGCACAGAGGTTTTGAAAAACTTGTTGAAAACA
>JAGGVB010000085.1 GCA_021158245.1 bacterium
ACTGAGGTTGTACGGGAGATATAGAAAGGGGCTTTATACTCAGAAGATTCAATGCAGGGCTCTTTTCCGTTAACAGTATAGCGGATTGAAATATTTTTGCGGCCAGTGTAGAGAGACACTCTTAACGAATCTGTAAAAATATCAAAATCAGAGACAATTTCAGGCGGATTGTCAATGTCCGGGAGTCCTTCAATATCCAGTACAACTACTGTATTAATCGGGTCAACAGGGCCGGCCGGGAGAATAATAATAATTTGACTGCCCTTTTGTTCCACAGAAAGAGTTCTGCTGCTGTCTGAAAGAAGATATGCTTTCAGGGGTTTATTGTAAATACCGTTTAAAACGAGCTTTCTGTTCCCCGGCCACAAGAAAATATGCAGATAGAGCCTGGCGTTATTCCCTATATGTTTTTGAGTGCACCGTCCCCATTTTAATTTTTTAAAGGGGCTGGCTTTTGTCCCGTAAATGGATTCGCCGTTTACCCGCATCCACTCACCGATTTTTTTTAATCTTATCTTTGCTTCATCAGGGAACGTACCATCTGACTTTGGCCCGACATTAAGAAGGAAATTCCCGCCCTTTGATGCTATGTCTGCAAGTTTTCGGATAAGGTCCTGAGCGGACTTCCAGTTTTTATCATGTTTGTTGTACCCCCAGTGGTCGTTCATTGTCATGCATGTTTCCCAGTCAACTCCGGGCAGGCCTGTGTCAGGAATATGCTGCTCCGGGGTACCGAAGTCTCCGGTTAATTCTTCGTTTTTCCCTGAATCTGTCATCCCTGTACGTCCCGCGCCAACGCGGTTATTTACTATTATATCAGGATCGATCTTTCTTACGAATTTTAAAAGATTCCTGCCTCTCTGTCTGTTCCATGTTTCTTCCCATTCTCCGTCAAACCAGAGAACCTCTATGGGGCCGTAATTTGTAAGTAATTCTTTCAGTTGATTCTTCATATACTTTACGTATCTGTCAAAATTTGCTCCCTGGGAATTTCTGTCTTTTTCCCACCCTCTCCTCGGCAGATAATCAGGGTTGTGCCAGTCCATAATGGAATAGTACCAGCAGATTTTGATGCCCTGTTTTTTACACGCTTCTGCCATTTCTTTCATAATATCCCTTTTAAAAGGCGTTGGCATAATATCAAAGTCTGTATATTTTGAATCAAAGAGACAGAATCCGTCATGATGTTTAGTGGTAATTACAATGTACTTCATGCCTGCATCTTTGGCCATTTTAACCCAATGTTCAGCATTAAATTTGACAGGATTGAATTCTCCGGTAAATTTATCGTAAACATCAATTGGGATATGAGCGGAATTTCGAATCCACTCTGCATACCCGGTTTCTCCTTTCCACTCTCCCGCAGGAATGGAATAGAGCCCCCAGTGAATAAACATACCGAATCTTGCATCTCTCCATTTTTCCATCCGTACATCTTTTGTTACTTCTTTATTTCGGCATCCCGAAATAAAAAGAACGGCAGAAACTAATAAAATATTCAGCAGCACTTTTTCGTATAATTTCATGATAGTATTCCTGTGATTGTTTGAATTATGCCTGATGCTGTTAAGTTTGGAAAAATTTTTAAAAAATACAAGGGAAGAATATTTGCCTGTACTAGAAAATTTATGGAAATATTGTTAGCAGAAGTTTGTTGAGTATTGTCATGTTTGGCACATTTCCGTGTAAGGGCACATTGCAATGTGCCCTTACTACTACGTATTTTTACCACACACTCTTAACCTCTTTATTCCCGCATCTATAACAAGATTAAAAAAAACTAAAATCCTCTTGACTTATTAATGTAAAATTAATACTTTCCATTTACGGGGAGGGGCATTACAATAAAGTGTCAACTTGCAGGAAAAGAAAGAGACCTCTCTGTTTATATTTATGATATAAAAGGCAGGTGTGTTTGCTGTCCTTAATCAGAACGAAGAATCGGAAGGGATACACACAGTTATCTGGGATGGTACTGACCAGCGGTATCTATATCTGCTGTCTTAAAAACAAAAGAGGCGCTTTGCTTAAAGCTGTTAAAATGTCTGTTGTGAGGTAAATATTGATATTATTATTTTGAATAATCCGAAACAAGATTTTTAATATCTTCTTCCAATTTCATAATTTCTTCTGTAGCGGTTTTCCATACAACTTCCATATCCACGCCAAAATAATCATGAATTAATTTATCTCTCATTCCGGCAATTAAACGCCACGGAATCCATGAGTAATTATTTCTTATATCTTTTGGTATTTTTTTGGCAGACTCGCCGATGATCTCCAATGCACGTATTGTTGCATACTGTGTTTTTTTATCTTCTCTGAATGTTTTATAATCCATATTATTGAGAAACAATCTGATATCTGTGATTGAAATCAGAATATCATTCAAGTAATCAACAATTATTCTATCTTTATTTTTCATGACACAGGCAGGGCTTCGGATAATATTTTTCTACCAATGTTGGGTTTTAATGAGCTCTTCATCACTAAGTCAACTTTCAAGCCAAGTAAGTCACTTAAATATTCTTCAAGTTCTATGAATTCAAATAATGAAGGCGTTTTCTTAAATGTCACTAATATATCGAGATCACTCCTTGCTTTTTGTTCTCCATGAATAAAAGAACCAAACACTTCCATAGACGAAACATTATATCTAAACTTAATTTCTGGCAGCTCTTCATTTAGTTTTGACATTATTTTTTGTAATTCATTCTTCATGTATTAAAAATAATAAAATATTTTAAAAATAGCAAATTTTATATATGTATTTAGCATGAATAACGGGCTGTTATAATTACTATTCAGGTACAAGCGCACAGAGTGTTAATTCCATACCGGAATATACATATTCAGGCTCAGGATCGGAACAAAGATTTATACAAAAAAGGCAAGTCTGGTGAAGTAAGATAAAAAAGACCTCAGAGGTTTTAAAAACCTCTGAGGTCTGATAATAATAAATTGTTTATTTTTTACTTGTCTTCTACCTGCTCCAGAGTTTTTACAAGAAAATCCCAGAATTTCTGAACAGTTGCTATGTTGACTTTTTCATCAGGAGAGTGGGGATATTTAATAGTCGGGCCGAAACTAATCATATCCGTGTCTGGATAAACAGCTCCGAGAAGCCCGCACTCAAGCCCTGCGTGAATAGCTTTAATCTCAGGAGTCTTCCCGAAATCATTTTTATAAATTTCCAATGCTTTTTTAAGTATCGGTGAATCCATGTTCGGTTTCCACCCTGGATATGCACCGCTGTGCTCTACTTTTGCGCCTGCAAGTTCATAGACACATCTGACTGCTGTACAAATATCTTCACGTGCCGTATCAACAGAACTTCTCTGAAGGCTCTGAAGTCTGATTTTTCCATTTTCAGATTTTACAGATGCAAGGCTTGTTGATGTTTCAACAAGGCCTTCAACAGAATCACTCATGCGGATTGCTCCGTTCGGTGTACTGTAAATAGCTTTGATAAGAGCATCCTGAGTTTTTTTATCAATGAGCTTTGAAGGCATGTCAGTTTCAGAAACTCCGAAAGATATGTTCGGCTCTGCGCCTCTGAGTTCATTTTTGATTATTTTATCGTATTCTACAGCAGCTTTCTCAAACTCGGCTTTTTTATCAGAAGGTACAGTTACAACAGCAAAACTTTCCCTTGGAATTGCGTTTCTTAAATTTCCGCCTTCAATTGAGGCAAGCCTTACGCCCAGGTCTTTTGAAACCTGATAAAGAAAGCGGTTCAAAACCTTAATTGCATTTCCTCTTCCTATATTAATATCAAGCCCTGAATGTCCGCCCTTCATGCCTGTTACCTTCACCTGATAGGCAGCTGCGCCTGCCGGAATATCATCTTCGGAAAATGTAAATTCCATATTTGTGTTTTCACCGCCTGCACAACCGATATAAAGTTCTCCTTCGTCCTCTGAATCAAGATTCATCAGAATGTCAGCATTGAGCACACCAGGTTTCAGGCCGAAAGCGCCTGTCATTCCTGTTTCCTCATCAATTGTAAATAATGCTTCTATTGGGCCATGCTTAATCTCTTTTGATTCAAGAACAGCCATTGCAGCAGCTACACCCATACCATTGTCAGCACCGAGAGTTGTATCTCTTGCTGTTACCCATTCGCCGTCAATGTATGCATCAATAGGATCTTTTTCAAAATCATGATCAACATTACTGTTTTTCTGGGGAACCATATCAAGATGCCCCTGAAGGCATATGGTTTTTTTGTTTTCCATTCCCGGAGCTGCCGGTTTTTTAATGATTACATTACCCACACTGTCAACTACGGTTTCAAGCCCCAGGCCCTCGCCGAATTTTTTCATAAACTCAATAACCTGTCCCTCTTTTTTTGAGGGGCGGGGAATTTGAGTTAAGCTGTAGAAATTTTTCCATACAGCTTCAGGTTTAAGTTTTAAAATTTCGTCACTCATTGTTTCCTCCGCTTTTAAATATTATTTAACTTTAAATTTATCTCCTGTTTTTTTAACTATTGTTCTGTACCATGCTTTCGGGTATCCCGGATGAGTAACATGGCCGTGTTCGTCTTTAACATTTCCGTCAAGATATTTATAGATCAGGTATTCACCGAGCTTTTTCCATCTTGCAACAGTTGCTTCTCCGGTTTTTACAGAGTAGTTTGTAAGATAATCTACGGCAAGTTTGGGAGACTGGTTGTAGAGCACAAGTGCAGCCTGATCAATAACAGGCTGGTTTGCAATGTAACTGCCTTCCAATTTACGCTGTACAACCTGAATGTCTTTAATCATATCTGTGTATCTTGAATATGCATAGTTGCTTACAAAATTGAAGACCCAGAATGCCGAGTCCCATGAAAATTCATCAAAATTACCGGTTCCTACTGCATAGGGTTTCGGTACTTTTGTAATTGAACAGTAGATTGGATTATAAACAGTACTGTACGTATCATCAACTCCGAACCAGAAAACTCCTCCAATAGCATCAGGCAGGAATGATCGTGACTGGGCTACAAAAGAGAATCCGGTCTGCTGAGTGGAAGTTGCTCTTTCATTAAAATATTTAACACTGTCAACTTCCCAGGTAAGGGGGCGCCATCTGTACGGGCACACATAGGGGCCTGCGCCGATATCTTTATTCATGTCAAATGGAGTTCCTTCAAAGTGGTCGCGCATGAGCTGCATTACGTCCCGTACGGACAGTTTCTTGTCCGGTTTTATCCACAGGGGAAGAGGTTTTGCATGAATGTCGCCTGATACATAATCTGTAGGAAATTTTATTGACGGTGCCGCTCTATGAAAAAATGCATACACTCTTGCTTCACAAAAGCGAAGCCCTCCGAATGTAGGCGGCGCATAAGTTTTTGCAAAACTAAAATCTTTGTCTTCGCCTTTAAAATAACCCATATCTCTTGCAAAAGAGATTACATCACTTGCATAAACAGTTGTAACTTTTTTATTGAAAATTTTATTTAAATTTTTTGAGGTAATGGAAGTTCTGCCGTCTGCAAGCGGAAACGTCTGTATGCGTGACTGATTGGCATGTGCACAGATATAACCGTCCGGAACTTTTCTTGCCACCCAGACAGCGCCTCTGTTTTTCGGCCCTTTGCCAATCATCTCCATGATCCATACTTCATTGGGGTCCGAAATGGAGAAGGATTCGCCTTCACTGTAATAACCGTATTTTTCAACGAGTTCCCCCATGACTTTTATAGCTTCTCTTGCAGTTTTTGACCTCTGCAGCGCTATGTACATCAGGCTGCCGTAATCAACAATTGCATTTTTATCTTCAAGTTCGCTTCTGCCGCCGTATGTTGTTTCTCCGATTGCAACCTGATGTTCGTTCATGTTGCCCACAACAGAATATGTGTGGAGGATTTCAGGAATCTGCCCGAGGTATTTGCCGGTATCCCATTCATAGATGTCCCGCATCTCTCCGCGCAGGTGATCAGCAGCAGGAATATAGTAGAGTTCTCCGTAAAGCTCATGTGAATCAGCAGCATACGTTATTATTACTGATCCGTCTTTGGTTGCTCCTTTTGAGATCAGAAAATTTGTACATGCAAATGATAGATTTGCAATTGATGCTATAGCTGTGACAGTTACGATTAAGAATTTTTTTTTCATATATTTGTTACCTCCGTCTGGGAAAAGGATTAATAATGAATTCTCAATATACAGAAATATTTTACAAAATGCCAGTTCTAAAAAGTAAGAACCTTATATCCGGATTTTTAATGGCTCTCCCATATATTTTACGTCAGCAACAAAGCTGTCAAGAGTATAGGATACTTTATATTGATCACTGAACCTTTATTCCGTCATAAGTAGCCATTATAAAAAATTTCTGCATTGATTTGTCCTTTTTTAAATAAATAATACCGGCCGATAGAGGCGCATTATCGGCCGGCATTTGAAAATTGTAACCATCAGGTTACAATGAGCTGTCCCAATCAGGCAGCCGTCCCGGTGTCCAGGGGCTGCCGATTTTATTCATCTCATTTTCTATGTCTTTTGTGTCAACATCAATCATCTGCTTGAGCTGTTTGTAGATATCAGAGAATTCATTCTTAATAATAGAATATGCATCTTTTTCGGTTTGTGTTATATCAGATGTTGAGCCGTAGTGGGTGTAAGCAAGTACCCACAATCTGCTTGAGATGGATACAGGCGGGTTTTCACTGTGTTTTGAAATTATTTTGTCGCCTGTAAGTTTAATCATAAGCAATTTCAGCTTTGCATCAAGGTTTCCTGCCTTATCCATAAGGGCATGGCCTGTTCCCGGAGTCGCAAGAAGCGCCTGCCTTATATAGGCAATTCGTTTCTGCAGATCCTGAGCTGCTCTTATGGATCCCTGTACAACTCTGTAAAGATTCGATGCCTTGTCCTGAAATTCCGCAAGAGCTTTTCTGGCTTCTGCAGGAAGTGTTGTATTGTCAAGCGGTACAACTTTAAAAGAGACCGGGCCTGCAAGATGTGTTGTTTTGCCCCGTACTACTTCATCAATTGCCACTTGATATTTACCGGGAGGCACAAGATAGCCTTTTCTGCCCTTTGCAAGAGGATCAAATTTATTGTCCTTTAAACTAACCGGTTCGGGCGATGCTGTTCTCAGGTTCCATGTTAACCGTTTAATACCCTTTCCCGGACTGGCAGTTAAAGTGTTTATTATTTTTCCGCCGTTGTCTGTAATTATAAATTTAAGATACGGTGATATTTCATTATCCTCTGCTCTCAGTTCTTCCCATGAAGGATATGGAATCGATTTCTTTTCTTTTAAAAGTTTTTTCTCTTTTTCTTTTCGTATCTGTTTTAAAGTTTTAGGAGATGTTTTAAGATAATAAGTGAACGTAGCGCCAAAGGGAGGGTTTTTAGCTGAATATAAGTCAGACCCCTGCCCGTATTTGCCTCTCTTCTGAACATAGAGGAGAGCATCTTTAACAGGGAATATGCGGCATTCTTCCGCTTTGATATTTTTTGAGAATATCCGCAGTGGAGTATAATCATCAAGAATATAAAATCCTCTGCCGAATGTAGCAAGTACAATGTCGTTTTCCCTCTGCTGGATTGCAATGTCTCTTACTGCGATTGCAGGAAGGCCGGATTTTATCCTGATCCAGTTTTTTCCCTCATCATTGGAAAAATAAAATCCGAATTCTGTCCCCACAAACAGGAGATTCGGATTAACATGGTCTTGAGCTATTGTGTGTACAGTTCCGTTTACAGGAAGATTTGATGCTATGGATTTCCAGGTTTTCCCCATGTCTTTACTTTTAAATATGTAAGGTTTGAAATCGTCGCGTTTTCTGTTGTCAAAAGATGCATATACAATGTCGGCATCAAAATTTGAGGGGCAGATGTCGCTTACGTAGGTCATTTCAGGGACACCTGAAATTTTGTCTATTCTGTTCCAGGTTTTTCCGCAATCTTTAGTTATCCTTATAAGCCCGTCGTCGGTTCCGGCAAATAGAAGATTTTCCCGTACAGGAGATTCTGCCATAGATACAATTGTTCCGTAGAGAGATGTAGAGGCATTTTTTGCAACAGCATCCACGCTCCAGACCCGGCCCATGACAGGGAGCTTGTTTCTGTCTATCTGCCTGGTAAGGTCAGGACTGATTACTTCCCAGCTATTACCTCTGTCGTCGCTTTTGAATACTTTGTTTGCTGCACAAAAAATACGGCTGTTTTTAAAATGACTTACAAAAAGAGGTGTATTCCAGTTCCATCTGTATGAGTATTCTCCTTCACGGGGCTGAGGCTGGATATCAATAGCTTCCCCGCTTTTTCTGTCATATCTTACCATACCTCCGTATTGGGATTCAGAATAGACAATGTCCGGATTATCAGGGTCAATTGCAGACCAGAATCCGTCACCGCCGCATGTAACAAACCAGTCCGAATTAAAAATACCTGAAGAGCAGATCGTCCTTGACGGCCCGCCCATAGAGTTGTTGTCCTGAGTTCCCCCGTATACGTAGTAGAATGGCAGAGAGTTGTCAACAGCAACACGGTAGAATTGAATTACAGGAAGATTCTGTTTATGCTGCCAGGTTTTACCGCTGTCATAAGTTTCGTAAACTCCGCCGTCTCCGCCAATCAAAAGATGAGAAGTATCTTCAGGATCAATCCACAAAGCGTGATCATCGACGTGTCTTTTATTGTTGCCAAGGGATTTGAACGTCCTGCCTCCGTCTTCTGTTACTTTTGCAATAGTATCCATTGAATAAACTTTATCAACATCAGCGGGATCGCAGAAAATTTCATTGTAATATTGAGGGCTTGTAGTAACCTGAGAGCTCATTTTTGTCCACGTCTCTCCGCGGTCAACAGAGCGGAAAAATCCGCCCTTTTTGTCAGCAGCTTCAATTATTGCGTAAATATAATCGGGATTTACAGGAGATATTGCCAGGCCGATGGCCCCTTTATCGCAGGAAGGCAATCCCGTTTTTATTTTTCTCCAGGTTTTTCCTCCGTCAGTGGTTTTGTAAACAGCAGTTTCCGGCCCTCCGTCAATTTTTGTAAAAACATGGCGCCGCCTCTGATGGGATGCAGCAATTATTACATCAGGATTTCTCGGATCCATAACCATATCGGAAACGCCGGTATTTTCGCTGATTGTAAGAACGGCTTTCCAGGTTTTTCCTCCGTTGGTTGTCTTAAAAAGGCCTCTGTCTCCTCCGGGTCCCCATACGGATCCTTCCGCAGCTACATAAACAATGTCAGAATTACGGGGATCAATTAGAATTTTTCCTATCTGCCTGGAATTTTTCAGCCCCATGTTCTTCCAGGATTTACCGCCGTCAACAGTTTTGTAAACTCCGTTGCCGTAACCGAGTGCGCGCTGGCTGTTATTTTCCCCTGTGCCTGCCCATACAACATTGTGGTTGTTGGGATCCATGGCAATGCAGCCTATTGAATATGCTTCGTATTTGTCAAAGATCGGTTTCCATGTTATCCCTCTGTTTACAGTTTTCCAGATATTCCCTGAGGCAACTGCAACGTAGTATTCTGAATTATTTTTCGGATTTACTGCAAAGTCGCTTATTCTGCCTGAAGTAAAGGCCGGGCCAATGCTCCGGAATTTTAATCCTGAGAAATCAGAAGCTTTAAAAACCGATTTTACTTCTTTTTTTGCACCGAACAAGCTGACTGCATATATAAGCAGTACTGCTGTTATAAACAGGCGTTTTTTCATTTCTCTCCCTCCTGAATGTTAATATAATTAATGACTGAAAGTATGCTCAGATTAAGAATATAATGGCAACACCTCCGATTATTATAGCAATTTTACCATATTTGCTGATTTTTTCTCCCCATAAAAAACGGGATGAAAATGCTGTGAGCAGAATTACGGATATGCTCACAGCGGGATATACAAAAGATGCGTTTAATTTTTTAAGAGCACTTAAAAGAAAAAAGGAGCTGAAAAAATTTGGTACTCCCAGTATAAGGCCCCGCAAAAATGACTTTTTATCAACGGCTCTGCCTG
>JAGGVB010000086.1 GCA_021158245.1 bacterium
CTACCAGTCGTATGAAAGATTATTATGATATTTTATTTTTGGCGGAAAATAATGACTTCATATTACAGAAACTTAAAATGGCAATTGAGGCTACTTTTACCCGAAGAGAAACAGATTTAGGAAGCCGCTTTTTTATCTATAGGTCAGATTATATCTCAGAGAAAGAAAAGATGTGGAAAGTGTTTCTTAATAGAATTGGAATTGAAAGAAGAGTTGATTTCTCACAGGTTATTAAAATGATTGAAAAGTTTTTAGAACCTGTGATTGTAGCAGACAAGAAAGAAGAAAATTTAATTTGGGATTCAAGGGCTTGGTCATGGAGAGCAGCTTCTCTCCCGGAATGATAATATGAAGAGTTGTCATTTCGAAGGATTGTAAGCGGCTGAGAAATCTCCAGGGATTGGATGCAGGGACAGATGTATAATAACAAAGGTGTAAAGATATGGCGGATCTGTTTATCGGCGTAGATGTAGGCGGTACTAATATAAAGACCGGCCTTGTTACAGAAGATGGTGTAATTTTAACTGAAAAGAAAGTTCCCACTCATGCTGATAAGGGGCATGAGTATATTTTAAAACATATTGCAGGTATTGTTAATGACCTTAAGAAAGGTGAGAATGTAAAAGGTGCCGGTATAGGCATGCCCGGGCAGGTTGATTTTAAAAGAGGAATTTTTTTAGCAGGGCCAAATCTTCCGGGCTGCAGGAACGTTCATATTGTAGAGGCTATGGAAAAAGAGCTTTCTATGCCTGTAATACTTGATAATGATGCTAATCTTGCAGCACTTGCTGAATTCTCGGCAGGAGCAGCAAAAGGATTTGACAGCGGTATGCTTGTAACCCTCGGCACAGGAGTAGGAGGCGGAATTATTATCAACGGAGAGATATTCCATGGAGCTTCCGGTGCTGCAGGGGAATTCGGCCACATAATAGTAAAAACAGACGGGCCTGTGTGTTCATGCGGCAGAAGAGGATGTGTTGAAGCGTTCGCAGGCACTCCTGCTCTTTTGCGCAGCCTGCAGGAAAAACTTGATAAGGGACGCGTCTCTGTATTAAAGGATGTTCCTCCTGATAAGCGGACTCCAAAACTTTTAAGTGAAGCTGCACAAAAGGGAGACGAAGCTGCAATTGAGGTTTTTTCAGAGGCGGGTTTTTATCTTGGGGTAGGGCTTGCGAATGTCATTAATCTGCTGGAACTGCAGAGGATTGTTGTGGGCGGAGGTGTTGCAAATGCAGGGAATTTTATTCTTGATCCTGCAAGGGAATCTTTTTATAAAACAGCTCTTAAAGACAGTGTAAAAGGTGTTGAAATTGTTCCTGCAAAACTTGGAAACAGTGCAGGCCTGGTCGGAGCTGCAGAAATGGTTAAAAGAAAAGTGAGGAAAGGAAACTTTTAATATTTATGTACGTCTTTAAAATAAAAGATTTAAAGAACTGTTATGACAATTAACCGGTTTCTGAGAATTCCGTTGTTGTTTTTTTCTGTTATCCTTTTTTCTGATCTGTCTGCTCAGACAAAAACTCCTGAAATAAAAAATGGTAGTGTAGAGAAAAGTGATTTGGAAGGCCCTGTTCAGTATGAAGCAGCAGATATCAATATACAGGTCAATGACGGGCTGATGATTCTAACGGGAAGTGCAAAAGTAAGTTATCAGAATATTGTACTGACTGCTGGCAGGATCACAATAAACTGGAATACAAGAATCATGCTGGCAGAGAGTATTCCCGATACTGTTCTGACCGTAAAAAAAGGGTCTGTGGACTCAGTTACGACAGTCAAAGATTCACAATATCCTGAATTTTCCGAATCCGGTGATGTTATGACCGGAGAAGTAATGACCTTTAATTTTAAAACTAAAAAAGGCAGAGTAATCCGGGGGCGTACACAGTTCGAGGATGGCTTCTACAGCGGTAAACGGCTGAAAATGATAAAAGAAGGCAGCCTTAATGTTGCTGATGCTTCATTCACAACATGCGACCATGATCCGCCGCATTTTCACTTCTGGTCACAGAAGATGCGTATAGATGTAAATAAAAGAGTGATTGCAAAGCCGATTGTTTTTTATATTGGACATATCCCTGTAATGGGGCTTCCGTTTTTCTATTTTCCCATAACAAAGGGACGCCATTCCGGTATTCTGACGCCAAGATACGGCATGTCAACAATGGACGGCTGGTATTTACGGGGGCTGGGTTACTACTGGGCAGCAAGCAAGTATTGGGATGTCAAGGGTACAATAGATTATTTCCAGAAGAGCGGGTTTCTTTTCCGCGGGGATTTAAATTACAATGTGCGTTACAAATTCAGTGGTTCTATTTCGGGCTCATGGACACGAAAAGATTTTGATACATACGGTACAAAAGAGAGGCGCTGGGATTTGTCAATCCGCCATTCACAGATTATATCTCCGACTGCAAGATTATCGGTAAACGGATCATTTGTAAGTTCAGGTTCTCTTTATCAGCAGTTAAGTGAAAACAGAGAGCAGAGAATGAGGCAGGAAATCCGTTCCAATGCTACGTATACAAAACAGTTCAGCGGTTCAAAAAGCCTGACTATTAATCTTAATCAAACTAAAAATCTGAAAACCGAGGAGGTTACAGAGACTCTGCCGAGGGTCAGCTTCAGGATGGGGCAGATTCCTCTTTTTAAAATTGGGGATAAAAAAGAGCGTCACTGGTATAACTCAATATATTTTTCTTACAACACAGAAATGCTGTATCAGAGAAAAAAAACATATAGTAGTATTGATTCGGCATTTAGCAACAATAATAATGGTGCATGGCAGCACAGGGCAAACATTTCAGCGCCGCAGAAGTTTTTTGGATGGCTGACTTTCAGCCCGGGTATGAACATGACAGAAACGTGGTACAATAAAGAGAAGGTCTGGTATCTTGACGAGGCGACAGGAAAAATTATTTCTGAAGAGAAGAGCGGATTTTTCACAAGACACATTTACAATTTATCAACTTCATTCAGTACTAAAATTTATGGAATATTCAAGCCACGATTTGCTCCTGATGTTATGATAAGGCATGTTCTTACACCTAATGTAAGTTTCGGGTATCAGCCTGATTTCTCAAATGAACAGTTTGGTTATTACGATGCTGTTGAAGACACTTCAGGCGAATTAAAGTATTACGACCGTTTTTACGGATTTACTTTTGGAGGAACGCCAAAGGGGGGAAGCAAATCACTGAATTTCAGTGTCAGCAACCTGTTCCAGATGAAAACAGGCGAAGGGGATAAAGAACGGAAGTTCAACCTTTTTACATGGAACCTGTCATCTTACTATAATTGGAAAAGTGCTGAAAAAAAACTGGGCAGGATAAGTTCATCATTCAGGGCCAGCCCCTTTAAAAGTGTAGACGTTTCTCTTAACTCCTCATATTCACCTTATGCAGTTGATGAAGAAGGGGCAGAGACATCCGAACTTCTTTTAAACAGGATTAAAATTGATAATGTAAAAAGTATTTTTAAAAATAATTATTTTAGAATGGTAAATTTTGCAGCAAATCTTAATTTCAGGCTGAAGGGCCAGGGTGCATCAGGCTCCGGTTCAAAAAAGACACAAGCTTCTGAGGGCCAGGGAGACGTATCTCTTGAAGGCTTGAAGAATGTACCGGGAGACCGGTTTAAAATGTCGGAAAGCAGCGGATTTACTATGCCGTGGACCCTAAATTTGACATTCAGCTACACTAAGAATGCCAGCAACCCGTTTAATCCTGTCACTCAGTTCTGGGCAAGGACAAATCTTGATTTTAATCTTACCAAGCATTGGAAAATTTCTTACAGAGCACATTTTGATCTTGAAAAAAAAGAGGTTGTAAGCCAGGATTTTTCTTTCAGGCGGGACCTTCACTGCTGGGAAGCTTACATTGCATGGACTCCGACAGGCTACAACAAGAGATTCTACTTTAGAATTAACATTAAATCAAGTATGCTGAAGGATATTAAATTTGAAAAAGGGAAAAGTACGAGAGGGTTCAGTTCAATAGGTAATTATTTTTAGTGAATAGTGAATAGTGAAAAGGGAATAGTGAATAGGCTGTACTGCCCGGCCGGCCATTTTTATCCATGAATTAGACGAATCCGTCAAAAGCCGGAAAGGTTTTACGGATTTTTGGGGCGGAGGAGTTAATCCGTAAGGATTTTACACATTATCTGTTGCAACGGATGTAACTTCTTATTATTTTAAAATAGTATTCACGTCTCTATTTTTTGGGAGAGTACTTTTTATGACAAAAAAGAAAATTGCAGTTATTTTCGGAGGGAGGTCTCCGGAGCATACAATATCCATAACTTCTGCAATGGGCATTTTACAAAACATAGACCGCAGTGAATATGAAGTTGTGCCTGTCAGAATTTCCATGGAAGGCGAATGGAACTATCTTCCGGATCTCGAGCTCCCCGAATCATTGGAGGATCTTAAAAACCCGGGGTTCCCTGCATTCCTGGGTGACCCTTCCACAGCAGGGCTGATAGTCATGGAAAATGATAAATTCCGAACTTTAAAACTTGATGCTGTATTCCCTGTACTTCACGGCCCGTTCGGAGAGGACGGGACAATTCAGGGCCAGATTCATATGGCAGGGCTGCCGTGCGTGGGCGCTGGTATTGCAGCTTCTGCTCTAGGTATGGATAAAGTTTTGATGAAAGAAATTTTTTTACAGGATGAACTGCCTGCAGTTGATTTTATATGGTTTCTGCGTTCAGCATGGAGAGAAAAACAAAAAGAGATTACACAGGCAGTTGAAAAAGAGATAGGATTCCCCTGTTTTGTAAAACCGGCAAATGCAGGGTCCAGTGTGGGGATTACAAAGGTTAAAGATGTCTCTTCCCTGGTTCCTGCAGTTGATGAAGCAGCGCAGTATGACCGCAAAATACTGATTGAAAAGGGTATTAACGGCAGAGAGTTTGAATGCGGTATTCTGGGGAATGATAAACCTGAAGCTTCTGTAGTTGGAGAGATAATTCCTGCAAATGAGTTTTATGATTATGATGCCAAATATGAAGACAAAGGCAGTAAAACTGAAGCACCTGCAGATATCCCTCATGAAATTTCAGAACGAGTAAGAAATCTTGCAAAAAAAGCATTTACTGCAATTGACTGCTCAGGCATGGCAAGAGTTGATTTTCTATACGATACTGAAAAAAACGAGATTTATTTAAATGAGATAAATACAATACCGGGATTTACTCCAATCAGCATGTACCCTGTTTTATGGGACAAATCAGGAGTTACTTATTCCGAACTTATAACCAGGTTAATTGAGCTTGCTTTTGAACGGTTTGATGATTTGTCTCAATCCAATATTGTAATGAAGATATGATGAAGGCTAAATACAGAGACGGCAAAATAAATCTGTCGGATTTTTAAAAAGAAAGAATATGGCAGAAACAAAGGGAAGAGCAGACCCTGAAGATATAAAATCCCTTTTGTTGGAGAGAATAAATAATATCAAATCGAATGGTGTATAAACAAGAGGATATTACCATGAATACACACCATAAAATAATTATTGGAGATAGCCGTCAGATGAGCAGTATTGCTAATAAATCTGTTCATCTGATTGTTACTTCACCACCATATTGGCAGTTAAAAGATTATGGTGCTGTTAATCAGATTGGTTATAATGATAATTACGAAAATTATATAAATAATTTAAATCTGGTATGGAACCAATGTTACAGAGTCCTTGATAACGGATGCCGATTGTGTGTGAATATTGGTGACCAATTTGCGCGGTCTATTTATTATGGCAGATATAAAGTAATACCAATAAGAACAGAAATAATCAAATTTTGCGAAAGCATCGGATTCGATTACATGGGAGCAATAATCTGGCAAAAAAAAACTACTTCAAATACTACTGGCGGAGCATCATTAATGGGGAGTTATCCAACTCCAAGAAACGGAATAATTTCTATTGATTATGAATTTATTTTAATATTTAAAAAACTTGGAACACCCGGAAAGCCCAGCAGAGAAATTAAAGAAAAGTCAAGAATGACTAAAGAGGAATGGAAAACATATTTTTCAGGGCACTGGAATTTTGGAGGAGCAAAGCAGGATGGACATATTGCAGTGTTTCCCGAAGAATTACCGAAAAGACTGATTAAGATGTTTGCATTCAAAGAAGATACTGTGCTTGATCCGTTTCTTGGAAGTGGGACAACATCCCTGGCAGCAAAAAATCTTGGTAGAAATTCAATCGGATACGAGATAAATCCAGATTTTATTTCATTAATCAAACAGAAACTGCATGTTGGAAGCGGGCAAAATGCAACTTTTGAATTTATTAAAGAAGAGAAAATTGAAAATTTTCATGAAGAGATAAAGAAGCTTCCATATATTTTTAAAGATTTCCATAAATTTGATAAAAAGATAGATCCTAAAAAACTTCAATTTGGATCAAAGATAGATAGGAATAGCTCTACAAAGAGAGAAGATTACTATACAGTTAAGGAAATAATCAGTCCAGAATTAATAATGTTAAATAACGGCTTAATTGTCAAGCTTATTGGAATAAGAGAGAAGAAAGAGATAAATGGTAAGGCAATGGAATTCTTAAAGTTGAAGACAAAGGGGCAGAAGGTATATCTTAAATTTGATAAAATGAAATATGATAATAATAATAATCTGATGGTCTATTTGTATCTTAAAAACAGGACTTTTATAAATGCTCATTTATTGAAAAATGGTCTTGCTGATATTGATTTAGTCTTTGAGTTTAAAAACAGAGAAAGATTTATTAATTATTTAAAAAACAGTAAATAGGGGGCCTGTATTATGGCAAAAGAGTGGATACTGAATAATACAATGAACAGATTCCAACTTAATTTTAAAAGGAATGTTGGGCCCACCTCGGAATCAATCAGACGATGTTCTCCTAAAACACTGGATGAATGGAAAAATTACTATTTTAAAAATGTTCGTTCAAAAGAACATATAGAAGAACTCGGCAAAAAGTTATATGTAAAAATTACTGAAGTTATTCAGTCAGAAGTTGAAGAAATAACAGAAGACGATTGCATAAATTATATGTTTCAACTTATTATTGACAGAACATTTGATGGATATATGACAGAAATAAAAACTATTTATGGGCAATTGCAGGAAATACTGGAAAAGGAATTTTTAAAGATAAAAATTGAACCCGCCCCTGATGAATGGGATAGATTGTTCAATGTTGATTTTTTTATTAAAATTAGTAAGAGTTTTATCGGCCTGCAAATAAAACCGGTTAGCAGTGGAATACAGTTATCTCAGATATTTAAGGAAAGAAAAATTCAAAGAAATACTCACAATGAATTTACTGCTAAATATGGTGGGAGAGTATTTTATATCTTTTCAGTAAAGGAGAGTGGGAAAAAACAAATTGCAAATCCTGATGTAATAGATGAAATAAAAGTTGAAATCAGAAGATTAGTTGAAGAGAGATAAGCCAGTATGTTTAGGCCAATATACGTGAATAAAAAATCCCATTTGTTGGAAGTTAAAAGGATTGTATAATGATAAAGCTTAATAATCTGTCAAAGAGTTTCGGCACATTAAATGCAGTTGACAGTGTCAGTGTTGAAATACCTGACGGCCAGATATGCGGATATCTCGGGCCTAATGGTGCAGGAAAAACAACTACAGTTAAAATGCTTACAACAATACTGAGCCCTGACAGCGGCACAGCGGAGATAGACGGATTTGATGTAAGAACTCAGTCTCTCGAAGTAAAAAAACGTATAGGATATGTACCTGAATCAGGCAGTATTTACAAGAGCCTGACTCCGTACGAATTTTTATCCTTTGCAGGCAAACTGCACAAAATTGATGCTTCAGTTCTTGAAGACAGGATAAAGGAATTTTCCCGGTTCTTTGGCTTTACGGATCAACTCCACTCACGCATGATTACATTCTCCAAAGGAGAAAAACAGCGGATAGTTATTACAGCAGCGCTTATTCATAATCCCTCGGTTCTGTTTCTTGATGAACCATTAAGCGGGCTTGATGCGACAACTGTGCTTAAATTCAAGGAATTACTGAGAGATATGGCTGCACAGGGAAAGACTGTTTTTTACTGTTCCCACATTCTTGAAGTCGTTGAAAAATTGTGCGACAGAGTGGTAATCATAGACAACGGCAGAATAATTAAAGACGGATCTGTATCAGAATTAAAAAAGATGACAAAACTTTCATCTCTTGAAGATGTATTCAGAAAGCTTACCATGACTGAAAACGTTGATGATGCTGTAGCTGCAGTGTCAAAAAGTATAAGCAGCAGCGGAGAATCATGATGTTAGAGAAGATATTGAAAGTTTTTGGAATTGATAAGGATCAGTTTATTGCAATTGTAAAGATAAGCCTTAAAAATGACTTTCGTCCCGCTGCAGAATCCTCGTCAAAACGAGGGAAAAAACTTTCAGGCACACTCCTTCCATTTATCATTTACAGCTGGCTGGGATTTTTTATGGCTGTTACTCTTTTAACAAAGCATGCTTCCATGCAGGCCTATTCATTTTTCATGATCAGCTATACAATGGTTATGGTCTTTTTTGCGGTGCTTCATGAATTTGATCTTATTCTTATTAATCCTGATGATGCGGATGTTATTTCATTCCGTCCTGTAAATTCTGTTACTTACAGCGCTGCAAAGCTGCTTAATTTTGTTATCTATGTATTGCTTTTAACATTAAGCCTGTCATTCATGCCTGTAGTTATTGCCTTTTTCCTCCCTGGTGCAGGCTGGATTTTCCCTTTACTCCTGTTTAAGGTCACAGGTGTTGCAAGTTTAAGCACTGGCCTAATAGTTGTGATATTTTATACAGAGCTTTTAAACAGAGTGCCTGCAAACAAGCTTAAGGACGGAATTACTTATATGCAGGTTCTGTTTACGCTTATGATTTTTGTTGTGTACCAGCTTGTGCCGCGGCTTGGCTCCGATGTTTTAAATTCAAATGCAGGTACAGCAGGAAAATGGGTAATACTAATGCCTTCCGCATGGTATACCGGTTTCATTGATTTTTTTACAGGCAGGAGTAGTACTTACACAGGGATCTATGCTTTTTTGGCTGTGCTGCTTACTGCAGTAGTGTTTGTTTTCGGAATTAGAAAATTTTCATTAACAGGCGCTGCAAAAATAGCATTTCTCCTGCAGCGCATAGAAAAGGTAAGTGCTGATAAACCAAAAAACAGTATTTTTGCCAATCCTTTTATCCCTATGACATTAAAATTGTTAAAAAACAATGAGTCAAAAGCAGGTTTCTTTTTTGCGTCAGCAATGATTAAAAGGGACCGAAGCGTAAGAGCGGGATTCCTTTCACTTTGTGCAATTCTTATAGCAGCGGTAATTATCTCGCTTTTTGACGGAAGTATTACAGACCCCTTTTTACACGATTCAGCTCTACATTCAGGGCATTTTTCCTATGTGTTTATGTTCTCAATATTCGTAATTTTCTCCCTTGTCAGTTTTATTCAGTTTTCATCTGACTATGAAGGCTCATGGATTTTAAAAATATTGCCGATGGACCATGCCGGAGAGATGTACAGAGGAGCAAGCAGGGTCATTATCGTACAGATTTTATTTCCCTTATATTTTGTAATATTTCTTGTATATGCTTTTAAAATCGGCATTGTTCACGCATTTCTGCAGGTGTTTGTATTCTATTCATTTGGAGCGCTGGCTTTAACCAGCGGGTTATTTTTAATAAAGAGTTTTCCGTTTTCCCTTAAAAGAGTAAGAGGCGATAAAATCCGGACTTTTAAAATGATTTTATTTACATTGCCTGTAATAATTGTTTATAGCATCCTCAAGGAAATAATTTATGCAAATTTTTTTAATCTGTTTATAGTAATAAGTTTACTTTTTTTGATAAATTTCATTCTTGAAAAAATTGCAGTGAAACGTTTGAATAAGATATTGATTGATTATTGACGCTTTTGATTTATTCTACAGGAAGGTATGTTATGAGAATGAACATGATTATAGCAGCAGGGGCAGCAGTTATGGCAGTAACAATATTTTTTCACGGATGCAGCGAAAAGAAATCAAGAGCTGATTTAATTTTAAAAAACGGAGTTATTTTTACAGGGACAGAGGATGGAATTGTAGAAGCAATAGCAATAAAAAAGGACAGGATCATTGCAGCAGGCCCTTTTAATGAAATTGATAAATTGATAACTGAGAAAACCAGGATAATTGATCTTGATGGCAAGTTTGCATGTGCAGGTTTCAACGATGCACATCTTCATCTTTTAAGCGGCGGGTTGAGCATGCTTGAGGTTGACCTGACAGGTGCATCTTCTTTAAGAGAGATAAGAAGAAGGATTGCAAACAAGATTAGAACCCTGGGTCCGGGTGCATGGATTCTTGGAAGAGGGTGGGACCAAAATCTTCTGCCCGGGAAAAAGTGGCCGACAAGGAGAGTGCTTGATATGGTCGCACCGGATGTCCCGATATATTTAAGAAGAATCTGCGGCCATGCGGCTTTGGTTAATACAAAAGCCCTTCGGATATCACATATTACAAAAGATACACCTGATCCCCCTGGAGGAGAAATAGTACACGATCCGAAGACAGGAGAACCCATAGGAATTTTAAAAGACTCTGCAATGGAATTAGTGTCCCAATATATTCCCGGCCCGTCAAAAGAGCAGAAGATAAAAGCAGTAAAACGCGCTCTTGATGAGTTCAGAAGATTTGGCATTACAAGTGTTTCCGAGAACACATCTGCAGATATGTTCAGTATGTACAGTGACTTAGAGAAGCAGGGAAAGTTGACCTGCCGTATTTCTGAAATGGTTCCGGTTGAAACAGGTTTTGACAAATGTGAAAAACTGAGGAAAAAATACAGGGGCCCGTATGTCCGTTTCGGCCTTTTAAAGGCATTTGCAGACGGCAGCCTTGGTGCGAGAAGTGCGGCACTTTTTGAGCCGTATTCCGATAATCCGTCAACCAAGGGTTTAATTCAATACTCTCAGAATGAAATAAATACCCTTGTTGCAGAAGCCGATAAAAGAGGCTTTCAAATGGGGATTCATGCAATCGGCACAAGGGCCAATTATATGATTTTAAATGCTTATGAATTTGCGCAGAAGAAAAACGGAAAGAGAGATTCCAGGCATAGAATTGAGCATGCTCAGATTCTGATTCAAGATGGAATTCCGCGTTTTAAAGAACTCGGAGTTATTGCATCAATGCAGCCTTTTCACTGTATTGATGACATGCACTGGGCGGAAAAGTTTATAGGCCCAAGAAGGTGCCGTTATGCTTATGCATGGAGGAGCCTTATGAGTAATGGCGCCAATGTTGCTTTTGGCACTGATTGGCCCATTGCACCTCTTAATCCTCTTGTAAGCATCTATGCCGCAGTAACAAGAATGGATACAACAGGATATCCTGCAGGAGGCTGGTTCCCGGACCAGAGGCTGACTGTTAAAGAGGCGCTCCTGAACTATACAAGGACATCGGCTTATGCAGAATTTTGTGAGAAGGAAAAAGGTGTTTTAAAAAAGGGCATGCTTGCAGATATAGTTGTTTTGGATAAAAATATTTTAAAAGTTTTTCCGGAAGATATTTTAAAAACAAAAGTTGTTTATACAATAGTCGGCGGAAAGATTGTATACGAGAAGGGGAAGTGATTTAACAAGCTGTGACAGACGGTGTTGTTTTGATCCCTGAGTAGGTAGCGGGTGATTTTCGAAGGCCAATGTATTTACGGAAATAAAAGAATGCAAGAAAAATACCGTACTGAATGCATGGTTTATATTGTATAAGATTATATTTTAGGGTTTCTGAAGGATGATGCAATTATAGCCGGCCTTTTTAAAAAATTCTCTTGAAAGCACGTGCCGTAATGCTTATATTTGAATGTCAATATGATATGTTTAAACAGCATTAATAAATCTTTAAATAAAATTTAATCTATTTACTTGGAGGTACGGGAATGTCACAAAGTGCAGTTGACGCAATGCGGAAAGCGCACGAACTATTGGCCGCCTATGATTTTAAAGTAATTGAGCTGGAAAGAGGGTACGCCAGGCGGACTCTGCGAATCGATCTTGATACAAACCGGATAACCGAACATCCGGTTACTCAGAAGACGATTGATCTCTGGACAGGAGGGAAGGGCTTTGATCTGTGGCTCATGTTTCAGGAGATTGATAAAAACACAAAATGGAATGATCCCAATAACCCGATATGTTTTTCTCCCGGGCCTTTGGGGGGCACAACATCTTTCCCCGGAACAGGAAAGACACTGGTTACTTCAATCTCGCCCATTACTAAATCGATTATGGATTGTAATGTAGGCGGATATTTTGGCCCCTATCTTAAATTTTCCGGATATGATGCGTTAATGGTTATCGGCAAGGCAAAAGAGGATGTAATTGTTCTAATTGATGCTCAGACGGGAAAAATCAGTATTGAGAAAGCTCCTGAAGAAAGTGTTAATTCTCACCTGCTTGCAGAAGAACTTACAGAGATGTACGCTGATAATGAACTTGACCGCAGGAATGTATCTGTTGTATCATCTGGCAGAGGTGCTGAACATACACACATGGGTGTCCTGAACTTTTCATTTTATGACTGGCGAAGAAGGCAACCCAGGCTTAAACAGGCAGGAAGAGGAGGAATTGGGACGGTTTTCCGCAATAAAAATCTGAAAGCAGTTGTTGTCAGGAATAAAGACATAACCCCTGCGTGGAGAGTTGCGGAGAATAAGGTCCAAAAAATGGTACAGCCGGATAATATCCCTCATTGTGACTGTACTGCTGAAATTGAGCAGATATGCGAAAAGTGGAACAATGATCCTGAATATGTTATTGAGATGATGCAGGATGTTCAGGAAAGATACCGTTGTATTCCTCCTGAAACTCTCGATGTTATAAACAGCAGAACAAGAACACCAAAGGCTTATCTTTATCATATAGCAACATTTTACAAAACATTCAGCCTTGAAGAAAAGGGCGAAAAGACCATTCAGGTCTGTATGGGAACTGCATGCCATGTCAAAGGTTCTGCTAAGATTCTTGATGGATTTGAACGGGAACTTAACATCAAAACAGGCGAGACAACAAAAGACAAGAAGTTCTCTCTTGAAGCAGTTGCATGTCTCGGAGCATGTTCTCTTGCACCGGTTGTCAAGATCGGAGATAATGTGTTAGGCGGTGTGCAGGTAAAGGATGTTAAAAAGATTATTAAAAATGCTGAACAGGAATAAGCCAGAGAGGTGGAATAAATGCCAAGATTGAATATAAAAGATTTAGAAGCCGTGGCCCTGAAAGAAAAGGAGAAACTGAGCAGGTACAAAGGCATGGTAATGGTCTGTAATGGTACCGGGTGCGTTTCTGCCGGGGGCTTTAAAATAAAAGATAAACTTGAAGAGGTTATTAAAGCAAAAGGTCTGGATAAAGATTATCTCGTAGTTGGTACAGGGTGTAACGGATTTTGTGCAATGGGACCTATCTGTGTTATACAGCCTGAAGGTACTTTTTATCAGAAAATTAAAGAAGAGGATGTTGAAGAGCTTGTTGAGAGCCATCTTGTAAAAGGGAAACCTCTTGAAAGGCTTCTTCATAAAGACCCTGTTTCAGGCGCTGTAAATGAGAAGATAGATGATATTTCATTTTTTTCCAAACAGCAGCTCATTGCACTTCGCAATAAGGGGCTTATAGACCCTGAAAATATCAATCACTACATTGCGAGAGGCGGATACAGGGCGCTGAAAAAAGTTTTTGAAGAAAAAGATCCCGACGGAATTATTCAAACAGTAATAAAATCAGGAATAAGAGGAAGAGGAGGCGGCGGATTTCCCACAGGAATAAAATGGCAGTCCGGTAAGAAAGCAGCAGATGAGAAAAAAGAAGATATCTATATTATATGTAATGGCGATGAAGGCGATCCCGGTGCTTTTATGGATCGTTCCATAATTGAAGCGGATCCCCACACTATAATAGAAGGCATGGTGATCGGGGCTTACGCAGTCGGAGCAAAAGAAGGATTTATCTATCTTAGAAAAGAGTACCCTCTTGCACTCAGCCGTTTTAAAATTGCACTTGACCAGGCAAGAGAAAGCGGATTTCTCGGTAAAGATATTCTTGGAACAGGGTTTGAATTTGATATTGCAGTCCATCAGGGCGCAGGAGCTTTTGTGTGCGGAGAGAGTACAGCTCTAATGGCTTCAATGTCAGGAAGGGCAGGAGAGCCAAGAGCCAAATATGTTCATAATACTGAAGTCGGATTCAGAGACAAGCCTACTATTCTTAACAATGTGGAGACATGGGCAAATATTCCGATGATTATTGAAAAGGGCTCGGAGTGGTTTTCAGCAATCGGGAGCGGTGATGTGAGTAAAAGCCCGTGGAACGGCTCATCCGGCACAAAGGTTTTCTCCCTTGTGGGTGATATAAACAACACAGGCCTTGTTGAAGTCCCCATGGGCATTTCTCTGCGTGAAATAATCTATGATATCGGCGGCGGAATACCGAACAACAGAGAATTTAAGGCAGTACAGACAGGAGGCCCCTCAGGCGGCTGCATACCTGCATCTAAGCTTGATATGCCTGTGGATTTTGACTCTCTGACCGAAGCAGGCTCTATGATGGGTTCAGGCGGCATGATTGTAATGGATGATCATACATGTATGGTTGATGTTGCAAGATATTTTATAAATTTTCTTATGGATGAATCTTGCGGAAAGTGTACACCATGCCGTGAAGGCCTCTTTGCATTGAACAATATTTTGACAGGAATTACAAAGGGAGAGGGTAAAGAGGGCGATATTGAGAAACTTGAGGAGATATGCCATACTGTAAAAGAGGCAAGTCTCTGTCAGTTGGGCCAATCAGCTCCCAATCCGGTTCTTTCCACAATAAGATACTTCCGCGAGGAGTATGAGGAACACATAAGAGATAAAAAGTGCAGAGCCGGTGTATGTAAGAGCCTTATTAAATATTCCATAAATGATAATTGTACGGGTTGTCATGTCTGTGCAGTGAACTGTCCGGTACAAGCGATATCCGGAAATGTAAAAGAGATGCATTCAATAGATCCTGAAGTTTGTATTAAATGCGGCATCTGCTATGAAGTCTGCAAATTTAACGCAGTGGAGGTGCGATAATGGCTGTAGAAAAAATTAAACTGAACATAAATGGCAAAGTAGTAGAAGCCGCTAAAGATACCTATCTTTTAAAAGTTTTACAGGACCAGGGGCTTCAGATTCCTACACTCTGCTATCACAAAGATTTGACTCCAGGCGGTGTCTGCAGGCTCTGCTCTGTTGAGGTCGAGAAAAACGGAAAACGCAAACTGGTTACTTCATGCAACTATCCTGTAAGGGAAGATATAACCGTTTACACTGAATCGGAAAATGTTAAGCAACACAGAAAAGTTCTTGCTGAGATGTATCTCGGCAGGTGGCCCAATGTACCTGTTATCCAGGATATTGCAAAAAGATGTGGCGCTACTGACAAAGAAAAATTCAAAAGCGAACTTACGGACGAGAATCCCAAAGCATGCGTGCTCTGCGGCAGATGTGTGCGCGGCTGTTCTGAGTTTGTGCAGGAGAAAATCCTTGATTTTGCAGGCAGAGGCATAAAACGACATCTGACAATGCCGTATGGCGAGGTTGACCCCCATTGTATAGGATGTACGACTTGTGCTTATGTATGCCCCACAGGAGCAATAGAAATTATTGACGATATGAATCACCCTGCAGATCATAAGCTTGTACGTGATTACGGTATGAAGATCAATGCAGAGATGGCTACTCTTGATAAGCAGGAGAACAGAATGCGGGAAGTCGGTACTGCAAATATCGTAGATGTTATGAACGCCTATGACCTGTTGCCTGTTTTAAACTATCAGTACGGATCACATAAAGAAGCGTGGAAAATAGAATCCCACACTTTAAAAGAGAAATATTTTACCCAGAACATGCCTGACGGCTGCTGGAAAGGCTGCTCAATGGCGTGTGCAAAAACTACAGAAGGTTTCCTCCTGAAAACAGGGCCTTACAAGGGGCAGAGGGTTCTTGTTGACGGACCTGAATATGAGACAGCTGCGGCAGCTGCAAATATGGGTTGCTTTGATTCTGATTTTCTCATGGAATATAATTTTTATTGCGATACGTACGGCCTTGATACTATTTCTGTCGGAACATGTATGGCTTTTGTTATGGAGTGCTACGAGAATGGTATTATTGATAAAGAGGTTACAGGCGGCAAGGAACTAAAATTCGGAGCAACGGATGAGGTGCTCCAATGCCTGCATGAAATGGCAGATGGTACAGGATTCGGAGTTGAAGTGGGCATGGGAATCAGGTATCTTAAAGAAAAATGGATAAGCGAAGGCAGGGGTGATGCAGATTTTATCTGGAATATAGGTATGGAAGTCAAAGGCCTTGAATATTCCGAATATGTTTGTAAAGAATCTATTGCACAGCAGGTTGGATACAGTATGGCTGTAAAGGGGCCTCAGCATGATGAAGCGTGGCTTATATTTATGGATATGGTTAATAATCAGATTCCAACATTTGAAGACAAGGCAGAAGCCCTCTATTACTATCCTCTCTGGAGAACATGGTTTGGCCTGCACGGCCTGTGTAAGCTTATCTGGAATGATATTGTTCCTGCTGATAACAGCTCTTACAAGCCCCAGGTTGCTGCAAAGGTGCCTGGCCATGTGGAAGATTTCTTCAAGTTCTATGAAGGAGTTCTCGGAAAAAAGATAGATGAACATAAGATGCTGAATGAATCAGCAAGGGTTCATAACCTGCAGAGAGTAATGTGCCGTATGCTCGGCTTCGGAACACGCAAAGATGATATTCCGCCCTACAGAGCCGTAGGCCCTGTCACAGTTAAGGAGTATGAATCGCGTCAGGAGCGGTATGATACGCAGATGAAAGAACTTATCGGAGTTGATCCTGAAGGCAAGAGTACGGAAGAGAAAGTAAAAATCATGCGTGAATTCCGCATGAAGCAGTACAACAAAGCTGTGGATGCAACTTATGACAGACGCGGCTGGACAAGGAACGGTGTTCCGAAGATCAGCAGGTTAAAAGACCTTGGTATAGATCTGCCTGAGATTGTAGAGATTGTAAAGGATGATCAGGAAGATTAATTAGTAGTGTTTTCATTCTGCTTCCCGGGTTAAACCTGGGAAGCAGAATAACTGTTTGAAGATTTTTGTAAATATTTCAGTAAACGAGATTTAAAAGAAATAGCAACAGCAGAAATAAATCGCTATATTTTAAGATTAATTGAATTAAAAAATATCTCTATTAGTAAGCAAAGCCAAAGAATCAATGCGGTTAAGTTTTATTACAAAGAAGTATCTGGCAGGGAAAAGCGGTATTCCGAGTTACACAGACCTGAAAAATAACACAAACTACCCGGAATTTTAAGTAAGAATGAAGTTAAAAGAATTTTTAGTGTAACAAATAATCTTAAATATAAATATATTTTAATGTTTGTGTGCTCAGTATCAGGTATAGCGGATATTTTAAAAAAGCTGCATAAAAAGCAGGATAAAAAAAAGAATGCAATTATAGGTGGGGGCAATTATAGAAAGATTGAAAGAATGGATAGAATAACAGCAGAAAAAGAATTAAGAAGAATATTTGGATTTGAAAAGTTTTATGATGAACAGTGGAAAACCATTGAAAAGCTTTTTGCAGGCGAACGAGTGTTACTAATTGAAAAAACAGGCTTTGGTAAATCTTTATGTTATCAATTCCCAGCCACTCAATTTGATGGCATAACGGTAATATTTTCACCATTGATTGCCTTAATGAGGGACCAAGTTAAAGTATTGAATGAAAAAGGAATAAGTGCAAAATGTATTAACTCCGAAGAATCAAAAAAAGAAAATAAACAAGTAATACAAGACGCACTGCAAGGCAAAATAAAAATTCTATACATAGCTCCCGAAAGACAGGAAAATCTATACTGGATTGAAGCAGCAAGGAAAATGAATTTGTCAATGGTAGTGATTGACGAAGCGCATACAATTTCAGTTTGGGGCCATGATTTCAGGCCTGCATTCAGAAGAATTATCAATTTAGTTAAGTTACTCCCACAAAACTTTCCTGTTTTAGCGACAACCGCAACGGCAACGAAAAGAGTTCAAAAAGATATTGAACAACAAATATCAGGTAACATTACAACTATCCGAGGAAGTTTATTAAGAGAAAATTTTGAATTATATGTTATTAAAGTAAAATCAGAAGATGAAAAACTTTTATGGTTAGCTGAAAATTTGCAAAAATTAGATGGAACAGGAATTATTTATACGGGAACAAGAGTAAATACTGAAATATATTCAAGATGGTTTGAATTTCTCGGGTTAAAAACAACTGAATATAATGCAGGTTTAAATGCCGAAAGCAGAAAAGAAATAGAAAGCGGATTAATGTCAAATAAGTGGAAATCTGTTATTTCGACAAACGCTCTTGGTATGGGCATTGACAAATCGGATATTCGTTTTATTATTCATACACAGATACCGGTGTCACCAATACATTATTATCAGGAAATAGGACGAGCAGGACGAGATGGTAAACCTACAAAGCTGATATTATTTTACAATAACACAAAAGATGAAAAAGGGATAGAAGAAGACTATAAACTTCCGAGATCGTTCATTGACGGGGGTAGGCCGAGTTTACAAAACTATCAAAAAGTAATTAATATTTTAAAACAAGAACCTCTTGGCGAACGCCAAATAATGAAAGCAACAAACTTAAAACAAACACAAGCCAGAGTTATTAAAGCAGATTTAATAGAGCAAGGAATAATTAAAGAAGTCTTATATGGAAGAAGTAAAAAATATGAATATCAATTTAATGCGCCCGAATTAAACACAAAATCATTTAAAGAGTTAAGAAGCCAAAAATTAAAAGAATTGGATTCCATGATTGAATATGTCAACCTTACAACATCCCGAATGAAATTTTTATGTGATTACCTGGGAGACAATACACCTCGTTCTTATTTAAATTGCGATAATACTAACTTGCCTGATTATACTGTTTTAATAAAAGAAGAATACGTAAAGAAACTAACAGGATTTAGAGAAACATTTTTCCCTGTGTTGAAAGTTGAAAGTAAAAATTCAAATATTGTGAATGGAATTGCTTCAAGTTATTATGGAGTTTCAAGTGTAGGAGCGGCAATACATAGAAGCAAATATGAAAATGGTGGTGATTTCCCTGACTTTCTTTTAAGATTAACATTAAAAGCTTTTCGCAAACATTATGGTAATGAAAAGTTTGATTTAATTTTATATGTGCCTCCAACGGAATCAGGTGATTTAGCTAAGAATTTTGCTGAAAAACTTTCAAAAGTGTTAAAAATTCCTATTTCACATAATCTAATAAAAGTATCTGAAACAAAACCACAAAAGGTTTTTCAAAACAGTTATCTTAAAAAAGATAATGTATCAGGTAAATTCGATTATAAAAATCTGGAAGAAATTGCCGGAAAATCAGTAATTTTGTTAGATGATATTTTTGATAGTGGTGCTACAATAAAAGAGATAGGGATTTTATTAACTAAATATAGAGCAGAAAAAATAGCTCCATTAGTAATTGCAAGAACAGTTGGCGGAGATATTTAAAGAGAATTTTATGAATGAAGAATTAGCATATTGGGTTACATTGGCACATTTGCCAAGAATCAAAACAAGAATAAAAAATGAAATAGTCGCTCGCTTATTTGAGAACAAGAAATCAATTGTTGAGTTTTTTAATTTTACAGTGGATGTATGGGAAAATCAATATAATTTATCGGATAGTGATATTTCGATAATAAAATCAGGTATCGATGAGATTCCTAATAATTCTTTTCTCGTAGAAAGTTTATTGGAACAAGGTTATAATGTTTTACCTGTCACTTCACAAGAATATTCTCCAATTTTAAAAAAGAATCTTAAATATAATGCGCCACCAGTTTTATACACAAAAGGCAATCTACAATTATTAAAAGAAGATTCAATAGCAATAGTAGGTTCTCGAAAAGCAAATGAAACATCGCTTCTTTTTACTGATAACGTTTCAAAAAAAGCATCTGAAAATTATAAAGTTGTAGTAAGTGGATTTGCAAAGGGAGTTGATAAACAAGCTCTCGATTCTGCATTAAAATACAAAGGACACAGTATAATAGTTTTACCCCAGGGTATTACCACTTTTAAATCCGGATTTAAAAAATATTACAAGCAAATTATTAATGGTGATGTTTTGGTTTTGAGCACATTCCACCCGAAAGCAAGTTGGAGTGTTCAATTGGCAATGGGGCGAAATCCAATTATTTATGGATTGGCAAAAGAAATATATGTAGCTGAATCAGGTGATAAAGGAGGTACTTGGTCGGGCGTAATTGATGGGCTTTATAAAAAAAGAACAATATTTGTCAGGAAACCTGAGTTTAATGAAAAAAATGCAAATCTTATGCTTATTCAAAAAGGCGCAGAGCCAGTTGATTTTGAAGGTAATATTGTAGAATATAAAGTAACAAGTGAGGAAACCCAGAATATAGTAGCAGAACAGAATCTTGATTACAATGGAAGTGAAAACAAAATTATAGATTTATTGAAAAAAGGAGTTTATACTTCAAGGGAAGTCATTGAGATATTAAAAATTAATTGGACAACAAGAAAAACTACAAATTACTTAAAAACAAAAAAAGATGATATTATTACAATTAAAGGTAACCCTCTAAAATTCACTCATATAAGCAGGAAGGCAAAGCCAAAACAACAGAGTTTATTTGATTTGAAATGATTTAATTGGGAAATGAAATCCCGAAATTGATAAAACAATACGATTTTACTGATGAGAATGGAGATTTTTCTTATTTAACAAAAGCATCAGCTGTTTATTTTTCTAATATTGAGGGGAATGCAATAGATTCAAATCCCTTTATGAATTAAGTAAAAGCAAGTTTAAATCTTCCAAAGAAATTGGAGAAATAGAGAATTTAATTAAAGCGTATAAAATTGTTCAAAAATCTCAATTAACAGAAAAAAATTGTTTAAACGTCATAAGATTTTTTCAAAAACATTATTGATAACAAGTGAGAGAGGAAAAATACAGAGAAGAGCCTGTTGGAGTATTTGGTACATCAAGTTTGGTTTATCTTGCAATTGAACCTGAATTTTTAGCAGGAAAAATGAAAATATTTTGTGATGATATTACAGAGTTGTTATCAGGGGTGTTAACAGAGCGGGAAGTTTTTCATTATGCATCATTAATACATTTAAAGTTTGTTCATATACATCCGTTTATGGATGGAAACGGAAGAGCGGCAAGATTACTGGAAAAGTTTTTTGTTTCTGAAAAATCAGGACAGAAATTTTGGAGAATACCATCGGAACAATATTATAAAGAGCATCAGAATGAATATTACCAGACAGTCAATATTGGGGCTAATTTTTATGAATTGGATTATTATAAATGTTCGGATTTTTTTAGTGCTCTTACCAAGTTATTTGAAAAGATAAAGCACTAAAGCCTGATTAATGTATATCAAGTAATTGAGCGGCAGGTAATTAAATTCAAAGCTATGTATTTCAAAGCGCCCGTCGCCTCATATACCGTCCCTTACACTCCAATCCATTATCAAAATTGAGGTACACATGAAAAAACTTGATCTGGGGTGCGGACCCCATACAAAATTGGAAGGTTCTGTCGGCCTGGATATAAGGCCTGCGCCGCATGTTGATGTTATACATGATCTGAATGTTTATCCCTATCCTTTTGAGGATAATGAGTTTGATTATGTAAATATGTCGCACATTATTGAACATATGAAAGAGCCGCTTAGAACTATGAATGAAGTGTATCGTATTTGTAAAAACGGTGCAACTGTAAGAATTATTACTGGCAGATCTATTTAAAAATTTCAGCAAATAACTATTTCCATACTGCTTATATTTTTGTATATTTAATATTGTAATCATGAAAGAAATATTTAAAAGAAATGTTCCGGGCACGACAGAAATCTTACAGAAAGCAACAGTTGCTATTGCAGGATGCGGGGGTCTGGGATCAAATGCTGCTGCTGCACTTGTGCGCAGCGGCGTGGGCAGTCTTATACTTGTTGATTTTGACACAGTGGAGCTTTCGAATCTGAACCGTCAGTACTATTTTCAGAGTCATGTAGGCATGAAAAAAACAGAAGCGCTTGCTAAGCTCCTTTATGGTATAAATCCTGATGTTAATCTTGAGCTTCACAGTATTGTTCTTGAGCCTCAGATGATAGAAAAACTGTTCAAATCCGCTGATCTCTTAATTGAAGCATTTGACAAAGCGGGAAACAAACAGTGGCTGATTGAATCATGGTGCAGGGCGTTTCCTGACAGGCCTGTTGTAGCTGCAAGCGGCCTTTCCGGTGTGGGACGAACAGAAGCTGTTAAGGTTCACAAAGGCGGAAATATCTATTTTTGCGGAGATGAAGAGTCTCAGGCAGAAGAGGGGTTGTGCGCAGCGCGTGTTGCAATGGTGGCTAATATGCAGGCAAATATAGCAATTGCAGTTCTAACAGGCCAAGAGGAAGTGTAAGAATGATTTTAGTAAATAACAGAGACAGAGTCCCGTATAAACCTGGAATGACAGTTCAGAATCTATTGGATAAAATGGGTTACAGTTATTCTCTTATTACAGTAACTGTGAATGGTACACTTGTCCCCAAAGAGGAGTACGACCATTTTGTAATTAAGGACAATTCTTCGGTAAATGTTTTTCACCTTGCACACGGCGGCTGATTTGGTGTTGGGGGTTGTAAATAATTAAACAATACTAATAATTATGAAAACACAATCTATTGATACTGATGAAAATGCAGAGAGAGCTCTTATTTCTTTGATAAGATCTCAAAGTTTTTCTAAGAAACTGTTTCAGGTATTCTCTTTTTCTCAGACGGCAATGCAATTGTCTAAACGTGCTATTTCAAGATCAAATAAAGATTCAGACATAAATCAGCTCAAATTGCGTTTTATAAAGTATAATTATGGTGAAGATTTGGCGGAAAAAGTCAGAAAGTGTATGGATGAGATAAATAATGCAAAAATCTGAAATATTATCTGCTTTGCAGCCGGTTGTGAACGCTCTGGAAAAACTTTCAATTCCGTATTATATCGGCGGCTCGATTGCAAGTTCCGTTTACGGAATAGCTCGTGCTACAATGGACATTGATATTGTAGCAGATATTAAGATTTGTCACATTTCTTTGCTGAAAAAAGAGCTGGAGGAATTATATTATATTGACGAAGAGATGGTGAAAGAAGCCGTTCGGAATAGTTCTTCATTTAATTTGATTCACATTGAAACGGTTTTTAAGATAGACGTATTTATTATTAAAGATATGCCTTATCAGCAAAATGCGTTGAAACGGAAAATCAAAGATACATTTGAAGGTGATGATGAAAATTCCGAGTTTTATTTTTCATCACCGGAAGATATAATTATTAATAAATTGCAATGGTACGAGCTGGGCAATAGAGTTTCCGAACGTCAGTGGCTTGATGTGACAGGTGTAATAAAAGTACAAGGAGATTCTCTTGATAAAGAGTATCTTAAAACCTGGTCGAAAAAACTCGGCCTTTTCGAATTATTGAAAAATGCTTTTAAAGATACTGAAATTAAATTGTAGATTTTAAGTAAAATCATTCATATATTTAATAAACCAGATAAATAGTACCGGTTTAACGCGGAATATAAAGCCCCAAATATAAACGGAGGCGTTTATGAAGAGCAGAGAAACTAAATTTACGGCTGTTCTTGCATCAGCAGTACTTTTACTGGCTGTTGCTCTTATAAGCAGCTGTACATTTAAGCAGCC
>JAGGVB010000087.1 GCA_021158245.1 bacterium
ATTTATCGCCTTCTCCGTAACCGCCGGGGACAGCTTTAAAAAACTTCTGAAGGTGCTGTGCCTTTTCAGCATCTGCTTTTTCTTTTAATTCTTTTTTTACGGATGAGATAATCTTCATTAATCCTCTTTTTTTATTTTCATGAAAATTTTGTACTGACATTTCCATATCCGAAATATTAACAAATCTTTTCGGGTTTTTATTTAAGATAATATTGCAGCAAAATTGGATATCTACTCTTTGGATCCGAACTTTTTAGCAAGGGCAAAAGCAACAAGACCTGAAAGAGTAAAAATTACACCCAAATTAAAAAATCCGCTCTTAAAGGTCAGCAAAAAATGCTGCTGTACAAGCCCTATTATCAGAAAAACCACACCTACTGATAGAAAAAGCAGGGCTGTATCTTTTTTTTTCATTTTGAGATCCTTTATCTGTGTTTTTCTTAACACACGGTTAACCTAAAATGGAACTGTACATATTTTAAAATACTGACAAAAATTTTAACAAACAACATCAGAGTTAACCAGAAAATAATATTACATAAAAGGCCTTTCTTTAAAACTTCGCCCCTATTGAAAGATAGGCGCATGTCTGAACTTCGCGTGGAGAGCTGAAGTTTCTGTCTCCTCTGCTTAAAACAAATTCCAGGCTTCCTATTGGGTATGCAAATGTGAACCCGAATCCGTATCCAAAGACATTTTTCCCCGAACCTTTCTGATTACCCGTATCTTTTATGTCAAACGCAGCATTCCCAATTGCACGTACATACAGAAAACGGTGGACCTGAAACCTGTATTCCATTCTTACAAGATCCATCTGACTTGCAAAAAGCTGATCCCATCTCATCCCCACAAAAGCATCCGGTTTTCCCTGATTTAAAAAATTGTATATGGGAAGATCTGCTGAGCTGCGGCCCGAAAAAAGATACAAACGTGCAGTGTGGCGAAAACCGATTGTCTGGTAAAAATCACCGTAAATTAAAAAACGCTCGTATGATAAATCCGAGTATAAATTTTTATAGCTTCCTTCAAATTCGGAATATATCTGAAACCCCTTCTTCGGCATATAGATATCGTCAACATAATCAAAATCAATGCTTGCTTTTATCTTCCTGAGATCTGCTTTGTAATGGGGGAAATCAACAGGATCAAGAGAAGATATTGTTGGTTCTGTATCTATTTCTTCAATGTTGTATGACACTTCTCCGCGGATTGAACCGGAGAAAAACAATCCGATTCCGGCTCCCGCTCCTGCTGATCTGTTTTTGTAATTTGCAGAAACCAGCCCTTCCGAATCATAAAGCCTCAGAGGAATATCTTTATAATTAAGTCTGATAAAAGGGTCTATTGTGCGGGAAGGATAATGAATTAGAAAACTGTAATTCCACAGGCCTGCAAACTGCGCTTCATTAACAACACGCATACCGGAGAAAGGGATATCAGTTAACTGGCTGGAAATAATACCTACAAATTTATGATAATTGTCAAAGCGCATGCCAAAGCGGAGGATTCGCAGAGGCTTTTCTTTGATGTCTAATTTCAGATGTACCTTTTTTCCATCCACCTGTTCCAGCTTGTACGTAATCTTCTCAAAATAACCGTAGGAATAGAGCGACATTATTCGCCTGTGAAGATCTTCCGTATTGAGTTTTTCTCCCGGTTTGAGCCCAAGCAAACGGTAGATAAAACCATAAGAATGTCTTTTATTGCCTGTAATGGATATGCTTGATATAACAGGTTCAGGCCGCTGCCATACCCTTACATCTATCCTTATGCCCTCATCAGGCAGGGGAATCAACTCATAAGTGACCTCTTTAAAAAATCCGCTGTTTCTAAGCCGGTCAATGCACTGCTTAAATTTATCGGGATCAAATTTGTCACCTTTCTCAATACACACATGACCCCTTATTTTTTCATAATCCATTGTAGTCGGCCCTGTAATACGTATTCCCCTGACTGTGTACTGCCCTGCCTGTGCTTTAAGATCATGTACATTATGAAAACATTCCAGATGGTTCAGATCTCTTAAAACTGTTAATTTATTTTTAAATTGTTCTGCAGACTCATCTCCCCTTGCAATAATTTTTTCTATTTTCTCGTCTATGAAATCAGTCATTGTAAATTCATTAAGATCAGGCTGAATATAAATGTCGGAGTTTGCTAGATTTTTACGCCAGCGCTCCATACCGAGAATTGAAATAGTGCTGTTAAAAACATCAAAAATCGATCTGTCAGGAGCCGGGTTTTTCTGCTGTCCCATAACATCAACAGCTATGACAATATCTGCACCCATCTTTTTTACAACATCAACAGGCAGGTTGTTGCTTATACCTCCGTCAATATATACGGAATCTCCCCAGGCAACAGGGCTGAAAATTGAGGGAATTGCCATTGTTGTGCGCATTGCTTTATCAAGAAAACCGTTTTTTATAATGAATTCATTACCGGACTGCAGATTTACAGCCACACATCTGAATGGTATAGGCAGATTATCAAAATTCCGGATTTTATTAAAAGGGAATATCAAGTCTGCAAAAAGCAGGTAGAGTTTCTGCCCTATAATCAATCCTGACGGCAGAACCGGTTTAAAATCAACAATACCGAAATTCAGCTGATATCTGCCGCACTCTTTTTTCTGATAATAGGGCTGAATTGATCTTTTGGGCTTGTCGGAAAAAATCTCCACCCAGTCTGTATGCCTGACAATTTTTTCAAGCTCTTCTCCGCTGTAGCCTATTGCATACAGAGCTCCGAGAATCCCTCCCATGCTTGTACCTGCAATGTAGTCAATACGGATGTTCAACGAATCCAGCATTTTAAGAATACCGATATGGGCAAATCCCCGGGCTCCTCCTCCGGAAAGGACAAGTCCAACTTTAGGGCTCTCCTGTGCATTCAGAGGAATAGAAATTAGCAGAAAAGCAATCAGACCTGGAAAAAAGAGCCTGCGTATCATTTTTACCTCACACAATTTTATGTAATATCAATTTATCAACTTATTATGATTATGGCAAGGAAAATTACATGAGTAAAGATGAATTGTCTACAGCCGCGAATCAGGCAGACCAATCAAATCCAAAATTTTGTGTAAAATTTTTCCTAACCGTCACATTTTTAATTACCCTGCATTTTTAAACTTATTTTGTTTGATTTGTTTTTCTTTTGGCGATAGACTCATATCCGAATACCTGTATCCTATTTACCATTGTTTGGATTGTTTAATGCACATACTACCAAACAATCTTATGCATAAACTTATATTAGAAGACATCCTGATAATCCTTGATTTTTCTCAAAAATTTCATAATAAATATTTTAATTATATATGCTTACTGCATGCAACAATATGGTTAATTTATAAGACTATAAATTGTCAAACATGGTTAAGCATCAGGGCAAACCTTTCTGCAGCATCTTATGTGCAGGATTAAGACTTCTTTACTAAACTACTTTTTTAACTCATATCGCTGATTTATTTCAG